>NZ_JAEFCH010000008.1:0-152172 GCF_016406015.1 Acidovorax sp. IB03
CATCCTGGCGAGCATCGAGAGATTTTGTCTGCGAATTTCTAACTCAGGACACTAGTGCGCTGATAACGGCTTCCTGGGTCTTGAAGCTGGAGTACGGCGTTCCAGATGGAGATTGGCCGAGCATCAGGTCCAGCATCCCTCCGATGATGTTCAGATAGGTAGCTTCGGCCCGGTCGCTGATGGGGCATTGAGCGCACGCGGGGATCGCCGTGGACTGCTTGAGAAGAGCATCGTGCTTCTCCTGCAATTCTTGCAGTTGACGCTTGTACAGACCCAAGGCAGATTTAAGGGCGAGTCGTTCGACCAGCATGGCTTGCCCCGTTTCTAGCGAGATGACAGGATGGGCGATACGCTCGCCGCGCGAGAACAGGAAGCCAGGACGTTGCTCGGGGTAGTGCTGGCGCATCCAGCGCTTCAGATCGACATGGCGAACCGTCAGATCAGGGGACTCGATCAATGCGATATCGCGTGTCGTGATGCCGTTCTCCCCGAAGGGCAGTTCCCCATTGAGGATGCCGTCGTAGATACGTTCGGTGTACAGCCGCAGTTCGCCCCAGCGTGGGCAGTCCAACGACTCTGGCAGATTCCTGGGAGATGAAATCGAGGCCAGGATCACGGGCTCGTACCGCAACAGCCCAGCCCAACGGATGGACGCTTCAATCGGGCGATAGAACACCTTTGATGTTGGTGCATCATTCTTGTTCTCGTGCATGCTCCGTCTCCTTCCAGGAGAAGAACTACATGGCCGACTCCTTTGTCGCCGAACCCGTGGTCGGGCAGTTGTCTGTGCAGGAAGCGAACCCCGAGGCCCGGTTCGTCATGAGGCTTGAGCACCTCCCACCAGTTCGTTCTACTGGTAGCCGTCATGTGCCCAATGTGTAAAAATTCATCGACCGCTAGAAGGTCGAGCATCGAGATAGAGGCTCGACAGTGACGCTCACGCTATCAGCGTCGTAATAAGTTGCGGCTTCTGCAAAACTGTCTCGGTATGGCCTTATATGCCAGCGGTGTCACAAGGCGCAGTGGCATGGCTGTTGTCGTCTACCGTCCCGTTAAACGCAGCGAAACCACGCCTGTCATACCCATCCAGGCATCCTGATATACCGATAAAGAATCGCGCGCATAGGCACGATGGCTAGGGTGCGCGCTCTTTCATGGTGAACTGCCCACATGGCGGACGTGCGCTCGACGCTTCGCGGTTGCCGCTTCAAGGCGACATGCGAACTGCGCCGACATCGGAGGCATCTGGCTGGCCTGCATCGTGGTCTTGAAGCGGGAGAAGAGGGTCAGCCAGCGAACCTTGGTCCGTCGCGGACTGAGGGCGCGTTTGCCGGGTACGTGTCCGTGGCCGCTAGTGGTGCTCTTTGGATGATCCTTGTTGCCGAGGACGAAAAATAAGGCTACAATTGAGGTCTTCGCTGACCACCCAAGCGAAGAAAGTGTTTGGGAAACAACGACTTACTGCTCTAGTAAACGTCTCGTTTCCCGCTCCAAATTCAAAGGGAAGCTCAGGCTTCCCTTTTTTCTTGGTGCAACGCAATCATCCAATCTTCAGTGATTGCGTTGCTCTTGTTCGATGGGACGTTGCTCTGCGGCGACGTCCGGGTTACGCTGCCGGGCAACACGCACTCGGTGGCTGGCGCCCCGATGGTGAAATTGGTAGACACTGCGGACTTAAAATCCGCCGCTTCCTGAAAAGGGGCGTGCCGGTTCGACCCCGGCTCGGGGCACCATTACGATTCAATCATGTCAAGTTACAACGCTCCCTTCGAAATTCATGTCCACGGGCAGGTGCAGTTGCGGGCAGATGCCAGTTTCGAGCAACTGCAGGATGCCTTGAAGCCTTTGTGGAAATATGCAGGAGCGCGTTCTCTCGCTGACGGCGCCACCAGTGCCTATGAAGAAGAACCTGGCATCAAGTTCGACCCTAAAGAGCACCTTCTGCAGATTTGCTGGACCGTGCGGGGCGATGAAGATTTTCGCCAGACACTCGATGAAATGTGCATGAACCTCAACGAGCTTTGCGAAATAGGAGCTGCCTTGGAGGTGACCTTCTACGACGCAGAGTTTGAAGAAGAGGACGGTCAAGACGGCGCCGAATCCCGTGACGATTTTGTAATGCTTTTCGTTGGGCCCACACCGGCCGCCATCATGCAAGTGCAGCGCGACCTGCTGGTGCAAGACGTGGTGAACATGATGGAGCGCCACTTTGATGGCGCTGAGCTAGGTGGTGTGGTCGCCGAGATCGACAAGCTGTTCACGCAGCGTTTTGATGCGCTGGTGAACTCGCTAGAAATTGGCAAGCCCCCAAGGGGCCCTGGTGGCTCGGGCAGTGGGCACGGTGGCGGTCGTCGCCCCCGCCATCTGCATTGAGCCCCTGGCGGCAGGTGAAAAGACTCGGGTGTTTTGTGCGCTCAGGTAAGGCCTTTCACGAAAATGGCCTTCCTGCACAATGTTCCAGGGCGCTGCCATTGTTTTTAGTCATCCATGGCTTCTGATCTTCCGTATCTGCGCGCCTACCCTGTGGCGCTGCAGGAGCAGGCACGCGATTTGTTGGAGCAGGGGCAACTGGCAAACGTGCTGCTGCGCAAGTATCCCCAGCCCCACAGCGTACGCAGCGACAAGGCCTTGTACGACTACGTACAAGAGCTGAAGACTCGTTACTTGCGCAACGCTGGTACGGTCAACAAGGTGCTTTTTGACAACAAGATCCACGTGGTGCGCAATGCCTTGGGCTTGCACACTGCGGTCTCGCGGGTGCAAGGAAGCCGCCTTGCGGCCAAGCATGAGATTCGCATCGCCTCGATGTTCAAGCAGGCTCCTGATGAGTTTCTGCGCATGATCGTGGTCCACGAATTGGCTCACCTGCGTGAAAAGAACCACGACAAGGCGTTTTACCAGTTGTGCAGCCACATGGAGCCGCAGTATCACCAGTACGAGTTTGACCTGCGCCTGTACCTCACACACATGGACCACGCAGGTGCCCGGTTGTGGGGCGATGAGCTTGTTTGAAATTGTTGGTTGATTGCTATAAAGTTAATAGCTTGTGGCGCTTATTCATCAAGCGCTAGGGCCACTTTTTATCTATATTTTTCAGCGCACTGATACGGACCGGCAGTGTTCCGTTGGCAGGTTTAGCCAACGCTTGGCAGCCGCTTCCATCATGGCCACTGGGCCTGTGGTCAGCAGGAGTACGGAAGGAGTAACGTCCGCACTTTCCTCGGAGAGGTTGCCGCCAGCGGAGCCTGCTGTTTGCAACAAGCCTGCAGCGTCGAGCAGGCGCTTGGTTTGGCGAGCAACAGGTTCACCGGTTTCTATGAATTGCACGTCTGGGCCCACCAGCGTGCGCAACTCGTGGGCTACAAAAATGTAGTGGGTGCAGCCCAGAACCAGGGTATCCATTTCTCCTGGCGCTGTACCAAAGGCACCCATGGCATTCACATAACGTTTGCACAATGCGCCCGTTTCAGTGCTTTCAACTGGGTAGGAGGCTGGGGCTACAGGCAATGCCACGCTGCGTTCAATGGCGTGTGCGAGCCCATCGCAGGGTTGCACCACAAAATGGGCTTGATCGGCCAATGAAGCCATCAGCTTGCCAAACTTGGCACTGGTGAGCGTCCCGCGCGTGCCGATCACGCCCACATGCCCAGTCTTGGTGACTGCCAGAGCCGATTTGATGGCGGGCTCCAGCCCCACCAGGAGCAGGTCGGGGTGGCTGCTGCGCACTTCGTGGATGGCCGCCGCCGTGGCGGTGTTGCAGGCCACCACCAGCGCTTTGATGTCGTGCTGCTCACGCAGGTACTGGGTGATGGCGTGGGTGCGCGCAGCCACAAAAGCGTCGCCGCGCTCGCCATAAGGGGCGTTGGCGCTATCGGCCAGGTACACAAAACGTTCGTGGGGCAGGGCTGCCAACAGCGCTCGCAGCACGCTCAGCCCGCCGACGCCGCTGTCAAATACACCGATGGGAGAAGAAGCCTGCGGCATCGTGAACCAAGCTCTGGCAGTGGGGAAACAAGCATTGTAGGAAAGACGAGGAGCCTGCGCGGACACGCTAGCTTGAATCAGGATGTCAGTCACTATGCAGAAATGAAAAAACCGCCCGAAGGCGGCTTTTCAAGATACGGCCAAGTGGCAAGCAAGGGCGCCTGGCCGTCTGAGAGCGTCAGCCTGCAGCCACTTCAATGCCCTTGAACTCGCCCGAGGCAATGCGCTTTTGCCATTCGGCCGGGCCGGTGATGTGGGCGCTGGTGCCGCCAGAGTCCACGGCCACGGTCACCGGCATGTCCACCACTTCGAATTCATAAATGGCTTCCATGCCGAGGTCTTCGAAGCCCACCACCTTGGCGGTCTTGATGGCTTTGGAGACCAGGTAGGCGGCGCCGCCTACGGCCATGAGGTAGGCCGACTTGTGCTTCTTGATGGCTTCAATGGCAACCGGGCCGCGCTCGGCCTTGCCCACCATGGCGATCAGGCCGGTCTGGGCCAGCATCATCTCTGTGAAGCCATCCATGCGTGTGGCGGTGGTCGGGCCTGCGGGGCCCACGGCCTCGCCCTTCACGGGGTCCACAGGTCCCACGTAGTAGATGACGCGGTTGGTGAAGTCCACGGGCAGCTTTTCGCCCTTGGCCAGCATGTCCTGGATGCGCTTGTGCGCGGCATCGCGGCCGGTCAGCATCTTGCCGTTGAGCAGCAGCGTGTCGCCGGGCTTCCAGCTGGCGACTTCTTCCTTGGTCAGGGTGTCGAGGTTGACCTTCTTGCTCTTGTTGTAGTCGGGCGCCCAGTCCACGTTGGGCCACAGGTCCAGGCTGGGGGGCGTGAGGTACACGGGGCCCGAGCCGTCCATCACGAAGTGGGCGTGGCGCGTGGCGGCGCAGTTGGGGATCATCGCAATCGGCTTGCTGGCCGCGTGCGTGGGGTACATCTTGATCTTGACGTCCAGCACGGTGGTCAGGCCGCCCAGGCCTTGCGCGCCAATGCCCAGGGCGTTGACCTTTTCATACAACTCCAGGCGCAGCTTTTCGACATTGTCGAGTTCGGCCCCGCTGGCTTGCTTGGCCTGCAGCTCGTACATGTCCAGGTCGTCCATCAGACTTTCCTTGGCCATGAGCACTGCTTTTTCAGCCGTACCGCCAATGCCGATGCCCAGCATGCCGGGCGGGCACCAGCCAGCGCCCATGGTGGGCACGGTCTTGAGCACCCAGTCCACCACGTTGTCGCCGGGGTTCAGCATGTACATCTTGGACTTGTTCTCCGAGCCGCCGCCCTTGGCCGCCACGGTGATGTCCACGGTGTTGCCGGGCACGATCTCGGTGAAGATCACGGCGGGGGTGTTGTCCTTGGTGTTCTTACGGGCGAACTGCGGGTCGGCCACGACCGAGGCGCGCAGCGTGTTGTCGGGGTGGTTGTAGCCACGGCGTACGCCTTCGTTGATGGCGTCATCCAGGCTGCCGGTAAAACCTTCCCAGCGCACATCCATACCCACCTTCAGGAACACGTTGACGATGCCGGTGTCCTGGCAGATGGGGCGGTGGCCAGTGGCGCTCATCTTGCTGTTGGTGAGGATCTGGGCGATCGCGTCCTTGGCCGCTGGGCTCTTTTCGCGCTCGTAGGCGCGGGCCAGGTGGGCGATGTAGTCGGTGGGGTGGTAGTAGCTGATGTACTGCAGCGCACCAGCGATGGATTCGATCAGGTCTTCTTGGCGAATGGATGTCGTGGTCATGGCGGGAAGTTTGTGGGGATGAAATCGACAGCCTTCGATTATCCCTCTGCGGGCTTGCGTGGTTCTGTCAGGGTTATCTGGTCGCTTGCATGCCTGCTTTGAGCCACTGGCTTGTGCGCCATGGGATGGACTGGTTATGCTGAGTACCGTCCTTCACTCGCAAGCCAGGATCCTGCACATGACACTGCACAACGGCAAAGCATCGGCCTACCGCACGGAGCGCGACACTTTTGGCCCCATCGACGTGCCCGCGCGCCGGCTGTGGGGTGCGCAAACCCAACGCTCTTTGCAGCACTTTGCCATCTCGGGCGAACGCATGGCCCCTGAACTCATCCGGGCGCTGGCCCAGGTCAAGCGTGCCAGCGCGTATGTGAACCACAGCCTGGGTTTGCTGGATGCCACCCGCACCACGGCCATCGTGGCGGCTTGCGATGAAGTGATGGCTGGCGCGCATGAAGAGGAATTTCCTCTGGTGGTCTGGCAGACCGGCTCGGGCACCCAGACCAACATGAACATGAACGAGGTGCTGGCCAACCGGGCGAGTGAATTGCTCAGTGGCCCGCGTGGGGAAGGCCGCCTGGTGCACCCCAACGACGACGTGAACAAGAGCCAGTCGAGCAACGACGTCTTTCCTACGGCGATGCACCTGGCGGCGGTGGATGCGCTGACCCATAAGCTGCTGCCCGCCCTGCATGCGTTGCGCATGACGCTGGCCGCCAAGGCTGAAGCGTTTGCCGACATCGTGAAGATTGGCCGCACCCACCTGCAGGACGCGACCCCGCTGACTTTGGGGCAGGAGGTATCGGGCTGGGTGGCACAACTAGACCATGCCGAGCGCCACGTTCGTGCAGCCATGCCCCACTTGTGTGAGCTGGCCCTGGGCGGCACGGCCGTGGGCACGGGCTTGAACGCCCCGGCGGGCTATGCCCAGGCCGTGGCCAAAGAACTGGCCGATTTGACCGGCTTGAATCTGGTGACGGCACCGAACAAGTTTGAAGCCCTGGCCAGCTGCGATGCCCTGGTGCAGGCTCACGGCGCGCTCAAGGGGCTGGCGGTCAGTTTGATGAAGATTGCCAACGATGTGCGTTGGCTGGCCAGCGGGCCGCGCAGCGGGCTGGGCGAGATATCCATTCCTGAAAACGAGCCTGGCTCGTCCATCATGCCCGGCAAGGTCAACCCGACGCAGTGCGAGGCCATGACCATGCTGTGTGCTCAGGTCATGGGTAACGATGTGGCGATTGGGGTGGGTGGGGCGTCGGGCAATTTCGAACTCAACGTGTTCCGGCCCATGGTGATCCACAACTTTTTGCAGAGCGTTCGCCTGCTGGCCGATGGCATGGTCAGTTTCGACAAGCACTGTGCCTCGGGCATTGAGCCGAACCACGAACGGATTGAAGCGCTGGTCGAGCAGTCTCTGATGCTGGTGACCGCGCTCAACCCCCATATTGGCTATGACAAGGCTGCCGCCATTGCCAAGGTGGCCCACCAGCAAGGAATCAGCTTGCGAGAGGCCGCTCTGGCCTCGGGCCATGTGACGGCACAGGAGTTTGACGCCTGGGTCGTGCCGCGCAATATGGTCTGATGGAAGGAAGCACCCCGGGGCGTTCAGAGATGGACCGGGGCGTCAGCGGCTCAATGCGAGTCGCTGGGGTGTGACATCAATCGGTCGGTCAGCGCAATCGCCAGGGCGCTCAGCAAGAACACCACATGAATGATGGTCTGCCACATCAGCACCTTGAGGTCATAGTTGGCCGCATTGATAAAGGTCTTGAGCAGGTGGATGGAGCTGATGCCGATGATCGCCGTGGCCAGCTTCACCTTGAGCACTGAAGCGTTCACATGGCTCAGCCATTCGGGTTGGTCGGGGTGCTCTTCCAGGTGCAAGCGCGACACAAAAGTCTCATAGCCCCCCACGATCACCATGATCAGCAGGTTCGAGATCATCACCACGTCAATCAACGCCAGCACCACCAGCATGATGATGGTCTCGTTGAGCGCAGTGACTTCGAAGTCACTCTTGTAACCAATGCTGGTAACCAGTTGTTTCAGGGCGGCGGTGTTGCCGAATGCGGCTTCCACCAAGTGAACCAGCTCTACCCAAAAGTGAAAGACATACACCGCCTGCGCAAGAATCAGCCCCAGGTACAGCGGTAGCTGCAGCCAGCGGCTGGCAAAGATGAGTGAGGGCAGGGGGCGCAGTGGGGCGCTGGTTTTATGCTGGGATTTGGACATGCGAACCTGCGTGAGGCAAGAAAGTTAAGGGGCGAAAAGCGAACGCGCGATTCTAGGGGCGCTCTGTGACGGCCGTCGAAACCAAGGGCTAACCCTGAGCCGAATAGTCACCTGCGAGTCAGTAGCATGTAAGTGGGGCAGAAGACAGTACCTGCGAATTCTTATTCCAATGACCCAGGAGACAACACCATGAGTGCAACAACATCTTCAATTGAGTCTGTGTTGGTGGAAAACCGAGTGTTTCCGCCAGCCGACGCAGTGGTCAAAGCTGCGCGCATCTCCGGCATGGCCGGGTACGAGGCTCTGTGCAAAGAAGCTGAAGCTGACTTCGAAGGCTTCTGGGCCAAGCAGGCGCGCGCCAATGTGCAGTGGACCAAGCCTTTCACCCGCACACTGGATGAGTCCAACGCCCCGTTTTTCCGCTGGTTCGATGATGGCGAATTGAACGCCAGTGCCAACTGCCTTGACAAGCACATTGGCACGCCCACCGAGAACAAGACCGCCATCATTTTCGAAGCCGATGACGGCGAGGTCACCAAGATCACCTACAAGGAGCTGCTGGCCCGCGTGAGCCAGTTTGCCAACGCGCTCAAGGCCCACGGCGTGGCCAAGGGCGACCGCGTGCTGATCTACATGCCCATGACCATCGAGGGCGTGATTGCCATGCAGGCCTGCGCCCGCATTGGTGCCACGCACAGCGTGGTGTTTGGCGGCTTCAGCGCCAAGGCTGTGCATGAACGCATCATCGACGCAGGCGCCGTGGCCGTGATCACCGCCAACTACCAGATGCGTGGTGGCAAAGAGTTGCCGCTGAAGGCCATCATTGACGAGGCCTTGGCCATGGGCGGCTGCGACACCATCCGCAACGTGTTCGTCTACCAGCGCACGGCCACGACCTGCAACATGGTGGCCGGGCGCGACAAGACCTTTGCCGAAGCGCTGGCAGGCCAAAGCACCGAGTGCGCACCTGTGGCCGTGGGCGCCGAGCACCCGCTGTTCATCCTCTACACCAGCGGCTCCACCGGCAAGCCCAAGGGCGTGCAGCACAGCACCGGCGGTTATCTGCTGTGGGCCAAGATGACCATGGACTGGACGTTTGACCTGCGTGCAGACGATATCTTCTGGTGCACGGCCGACATTGGCTGGATCACGGGCCACACCTACGTGGCTTACGGCCCGCTGGCGGCAGGCGCCACGCAGATCATCTTCGAAGGCATCCCCACCTTCCCGAACGCAGGCCGCTTCTGGCAGATGATCGAGCGCCACAAGTGCACCATTTTCTACACCGCTCCCACGGCCATCCGCTCGCTCATCAAGGCAGCCGAAGCCGACGAGGCCGTGCACCCCGCGCGCTCCGATCTGTCGAGCCTGCGCATTTTGGGCAGCGTGGGCGAGCCCATCAACCCCGAGGCCTGGATGTGGTACCACAAGAACGTGGGCGGCGAGCGTTGCCCCATCGTGGACACCTTCTGGCAGACCGAGACTGGCGGCCACGTCATCACCCCGTTGCCCGGCGCTACACCACTGGTGCCCGGCAGCTGCACGCTGCCCCTGCCCGGCATCAAGGCGGCCATCGTTGATGAGATGGGCAACGACGTGCCCAACGGCTCGGGTGGCATTTTGGTCATCAAGCGCCCTTGGCCCAGCATGATCCGCACGATCTGGAATGACCCCGAGCGTTTCAAGAAGAGCTACTTCCCCGAAGAACTCAAGGGCTACTACCTGGCAGGCGACGGCGCTGTGCGCAGCGCTGACCGTGGCTACTTCCGCATCACTGGCCGTATTGACGATGTGCTGAACGTGTCGGGCCACCGTATGGGTACGATGGAGATTGAGTCGGCCTTGGTCGCCAAGACCGATCTGGTGGCTGAAGCCGCTGTGGTGGGCCGCCCCGATGATGTGACGGGCGAGGCCATTTGCGCCTTCGTGGTGCTCAAGCGTTCACGTCCCACTGGCGAAGAAGCCAAGCAGATCGCCAACGAGTTGCGCAACTGGGTGGCCAAGGAAATTGGCCCCATTGCCAAGCCCAAGGACATCCGCTTTGGTGACAACCTGCCCAAGACCCGCAGCGGCAAGATCATGCGCCGCTTGCTGCGCAGCATTGCCAAGGGCGAGGCCATTACGCAGGACACCAGCACGCTGGAAAACCCCGCAATCCTGGATCAACTGGCCCAGACCAACTGACCCTTTTACGGTCTGACCTCACAAAGCGCCTGCCAAGCAGGCGCTTTTTTTATGGCCTGCGCGATTTGCGCTTGCTTGGCCCATTCATCGGGCGCATCGCTGCGCCTTTGTAGGATGGAGGCGCAACTTTGGCTTGGCATCGCTGCCAGCTCCGCAGTTGGGGTACAAACGCCCTCTACATGCCCTGCCGCTGGCCTTAGAGGATTCGCCCACGCGTTTGATGGTGTGAATCGCTCTTCCAGTCAGGGCTACAAGGTGCCAGTCTGGTTTGCGAAGGAGTTTTTATGAAGATGTTGTCCACCCTGTTGCTACTGATCATCGTGGCGATTGCAGGTTTGGCCTTGCTCAATTGGGACGCCTTGTCCGTGGTGACAGCGGTGTCTGTGGGCTTGGCGACCTTTGACGCCCCTCTGGGGCTGCTCATGCTGGGGCTTACCGCGCTGCTGGCCGTCTTGCTGGTGGCCTACGTGTTGTCTTTGCAAGGCTCGGTATTGCTGGAAACGCGTCGTCATACCAAGGAAATGCAGGCCCAGCGGGAGCTGGCCGACAAGGCCGAAGCATCGCGCTTTACCGAGCTTCGCGCATTTCTGGAGCAACAGCAAAGCCAGGCCCATGCTGCATTGTTGAACCGGCTGGACAACATGGAAACCCGGCTCACTGCGCGTGCGCAGGAGTCTGACAACACCACGGCGGCCTACGTGGGCCACTTGGAACAAAAGCTGGTGGGGCGCAGCGAACCGATGGCCTGAGGCTGGGTACACGCGTATTCGCCTGCTGCACTGTCTTACCCCACAGCAACAAAAAAGCCGCCAACCCAAAGGTTTGCGGCTTTTTTGCTTGGCGGGCTTGCGGCCCGCCGAAGTAGCGCGATGCGCTGATTACTTCTGGGCCATCACCCAGGCAGCCAGCTTCTTGGCTTCGGCTTCGTTCACTTGTGCGTTGGCTGGCATGGGCACGGGGCCCCACACGCCAGAGCCGCCCTTGATGATCTTGACGGCCAGCTTGTCCACAGCGTCTTTTTGACCAGCGTACTTGGCAGCCACGTCCTTGTAAGAAGGACCCACCAGCTTCTTGTCGACAGCGTGGCAAGCCATGCAATTCTTGGAAGTTGCGAGGGCTTGGTCGGCCATGGCAGGGGCAGCAACGGCAAGCGTCATGGCGATGGTGATCAGGGCACGTTTCATGGTGGGTTTCCTGTGGTTGGGTTACAGTTATTTCAACGCGATTGTAGTGATGCGCGTTGACTTCCGGTTGTGTTTGGTCAACGAATGCAATCACATTTTTTGAGGGGGCGGTTATGTATCTTTTAGGCATTTCACTTCTGTTGCTACTGCTCAAGTACATGGAGATTGGCCCCGTGGCTACATGGTCCTGGTGGGTGATTGTGGGCTCCTTCGGCGCCACGGCCGCATGGTGGATGTGGGCCGATGCCACCGGGTACACCAAGCGCAAGGCCGTTGAGCGCATGGAAAAGCGCAAGCAGGATCGCATCAACAAGAACAAGGAAGCCCTGGGCATGCGCCCACGCAAGCCCCGCTGAGGCTGTGTGGCGTCAAGACCCGTTCTTGGGTGGCCCCAGCTTCGTTTCCTCGCCTTTGCGCTCTTGGGGCCATGGCGAATGGCTCAGGGTTAACCTGCGGCTTCTCGCAAGGCCGGTTTTTTTCTGCTGGGGGATAATTCCCCGGCGCTCTTTCGCCTTTTTCCAACACTTCACCCGACATCACGATGCCCGTTTACCGCTCCAAAACCTCTACCGCTGGTCGCAACATGGCTGGTGCCCGCTCGCTGTGGCGTGCCACCGGCATGAAGGACGACGACTTCAGCAAACCGATCATTGCGGTGGTCAACTCGTTCACACAGTTTGTGCCAGGCCACGTTCACCTCAAGGACCTGGGCCAGCTGGTGGCGCGTGAGATCGAGGCGGCGGGTGGCGTAGCCAAAGAATTCAACACGATTGCCGTGGACGACGGCATTGCGATGGGCCACGACGGCATGCTGTACTCGCTGCCCAGCCGCGACATCATTGCCGACTCGGTGGAATACATGGTCAACGCGCACTGCGCCGATGCCATGGTGTGCATCTCCAACTGCGACAAGATCACCCCCGGCATGTTGATGGCTGCCATGCGGCTGAACATCCCCGTGGTGTTCGTCTCGGGTGGCCCCATGGAAGCTGGCAAGGTCAAGCTGGCCAACCCACAGACACAAAAAATCGAATTCAAAAAGCTCGACCTGATCGACGCCATGGTGATGGCCGCCGACGACAAGGTGAGCGATGCCGACGTGGCCGAGGTCGAGCGTTCTGCCTGCCCCACCTGCGGTTCCTGCTCGGGCATGTTCACCGCCAACTCGATGAACTGCCTGACCGAAGCCCTGGGCCTGTCGCTGCCCGGCAACGGTACCGTGGTGGCCACGCACGCCGACCGCGAGCAACTCTTCAAGCGCGCTGGCCGTCTGGCGGTAGAGCTGTGCAAGCGCTACTACGAAGAAGAAGACACCACCGTGCTGCCGCGCTCCATGGGCTTCAAGGCCTTTGAGAACGCCATGACGCTGGACATCGCCATGGGCGGCTCTACCAACACCATCCTGCACATCCTGGCTATCGCGCAAGAAGCCGAGATCGACTTCACCATGGCCGACATTGACCGCATTTCGCGCGATGTGCCCCAGCTGTGCAAGGTGGCGCCCAACACCAACAAGTACCACATCGAAGACGTGCACCGCGCAGGCGGCATCTACGGCATCCTGGGCGAGCTGGACCGTGCGGGCAAGCTGCACACCGATGTGCCCACCGTGCACACCAAAACGCTCAAGGAAGCGCTGGACGCGTGGGACATCAAGCGCAACCCGTCCGACGCCGTCAAGACCTTCTACATGGCCGGCCCCGCTGGCATCCCCACGCAAGTGGCTTTCAGCCAAAGCACCCGCTGGCCCAGCCTGGACGAAGACCGCGCCGAAGGCTGCATTCGCGCCTATGAGCACGCTTTCTCCAAGGAGGGCGGCCTGGCGGTGCTGACCGGCAACATCGCCGTCAACGGCTGTGTGGTCAAGACCGCAGGCGTGGACGACAGCCTGCTGGTATTTGAAGGCCCCGCCCATGTGGTCGAGTCGCAGGACGAAGCCGTGGCCAACATCCTGGCCGACAAGGTCAAGGCAGGCGATGTGGTCATCGTGCGCTACGAGGGCCCCAAGGGCGGCCCCGGCATGCAAGAGATGCTGTACCCCACCAGCTACATCAAGTCCAAGGGCCTGGGTAAAGCCTGCGCGCTGCTGACCGATGGCCGCTTCTCGGGCGGCACCTCGGGCCTGTCCATCGGCCACGCCTCGCCCGAAGCCGCTGCTGGCGGCGCCATTGGCTTGGTGAAGAACGGTGACCGCATCCGCATTGACATTCCCAACCGCAGCATCAACGTGCTGGTGTCTGACGAAGAGCTGGCAGCGCGGCGTGTGGAGCGGGACAAGCTGGGGTGGAAGCCTGCGCAGCCACGTCCTCGCAAGGTGTCTGCCGCACTCAAGGCCTACGCCAAGCTGGTCATGTCGGCCGACAAGGGCGCTGTGCGCGATTTGTCGTTGCTGGACGACTGAGAGGCTCCCTCTCGGCAGTCATAAGCTCCAGTCATCGCCACCCGCGCTGCGGCGCACCTGGAGTGGCTTGGTTGGATGCACTGACCCCATGCAAAAGGCCGCCAAGCAGTGATGCTTGGCGGCCTTTTTGATGGTTATGCTATTGATTTAATAGCTGCTTGCGCTTGATTGGAGGGCGCTAGAGCTTGATTTGATCAAATATTGCGAAGTGAGCGGTTGCCCTGGGCTCAGCCCATTAAGACCCTTCAGGCCGCAGCTTGCGACTGGCTTTGCAGATAGTTCGGCAGGCCCATTTTTTCGATCAGGCCCAACTGCTTCTCCAGCCAGTAGGCGTGGTCTTCCTCGGTGTCGCGCAGCTGGGCCAGCAGCAGGTCACGGCTCACGTAGTCGCGCACGCTCTCGCACAGCTCCATGCCTTTTTGCAGGGCATCGCGCACTTCGTATTCCACAGCCAGGTCTTTTTGCAGCATCTCCACCACCGTGGTGCCGGGGGTGAAGGGGTTGGGGCGCATGTCGGGCATGCCGCCCAAAAAGAGGATGCGGCGCAGCAGCGCGTCGGCGTGCTGGGTTTCTTCCTGCATTTCGTGGTCAAGGCGGGTGTACATCTTCACCAGGCCCTGGTCTTCGTAAATGCGAGAGTGGATGAAATACTGGTCGCGCGCCGCCAGCTCGCCGCGCAGCAGGTTTTTGAAATATTCGATGACTTGTGGGTTGCCTTGCACGGCGTGTTCCTTTTTTGGGTTCATGAAGCCGAAGGCTCTGGGTCGAGAGTATCGCGTCCAATGCATTGACGAATGGATGCCGCTGCGCGATCGACCATGCATCAGTTGACTGTGATCGTGCGCATCCCAAAAAACGAGGCGCCAGGTGCATAGCGCGCAAGAGGCTCAACACCATGTGGACACTGGCTCCAGGCCCGTCATGGGTTGCGGGCACAATACCGCCCACCATGCTGACTTACCCCCACATTGACCCCGTTGCCCTGCAGTTGGGCCCCCTCGCCATTCACTGGTACGGCATCACGTATCTGGTGGCGTTTGGGCTGTTCATGTTCCTGGGCACGCGCCGCCTGCGGCACGAGCCCTTTGCCTCCATCACCGGCCCCAGCGCCTGGACGCGCAAGGATGTCGAGGACATTCTTTTCCTCGGCGTGGTGGGCGTGGTCATTGGCGGGCGACTGGGGTACTGCCTGTTCTACAAGCCCGGCTACTACCTCACCCACCCGCTGGAGATTTTTGCGGTGTGGCAGGGCGGCATGGCTTTCCACGGTGGCCTGCTGGGCGTGATTGCCGCCATGCTGTGGTTTGCCCATTCGCGCAAACGCCCCTGGCTGCAGGTGGCTGATTTTGTGGCGCCCTGCGTGCCCACTGGCCTGGCTGCAGGCCGCGTGGGTAACTTCATCAATGGTGAGCTGTGGGGCCGCTTTGCCAGCCCCGATCTGCCCTGGGGCATGGTGTTTGCGCACAGCGGTTCGCTGCAGCCGCGCCACCCTTCGCAGGTTTACCAGTTCTTGCTGGAAGGGCTGCTGCTGTTTGTGCTGCTGTGGCTGTATGCCCGGCGCGAGCGCAAACAAGGCCAGGTGGCCGCCGCCTTCCTGGTGGGCTACGGCAGCTTCCGCTTCATTGCCGAATATTTCCGCGAGCCCGACAGCTTCCTGGGCCTTTTGTCGCTGGGCATGAGCATGGGCCAGTGGCTGTGCGTGCCCATGGTGGCCGCAGGCATTGCGCTGTGGGTGTGGGCGCAGCGCCAGCCGGTGGCTGCACGCCGCTGAGCTGCGCGGCGTTCAATTCCCCGGCTCCGGGTTGGCGAGCTGGGGGCTCTGCCTACCAAGCGCTTTCTGTGCGCTGAAATCTTTGTGGTCCGACCTCAGTGCCAGCAACGCAACGTTGCTGGCCGTGCATCCTGCTGCGCATCGACCGCCTTCGTGAATTGCTATTATTTTAATAGCTGCTTGCGCTTTTCTATCGGGCGCTAGAGCCTTATTTGGCTCAAATTTCAGCCAAGCACCGCTGGCGCTTCGCCCAGACCCGGCCGCCCACTCATCACCCTCCAAGTGTTGTGCAACCGCCGCAGACTGCGGCTATTTACCCCGCCCGGGCCAAAACTCGGAGTTTCCACCTTGTGATTTTTCATAATTATGAGAAATTACAAATGAAATCGACAGATGCCGTGCTGTTGAACGCGGTAGGGTGAAAAAACACCCCCGGCTTACGTTCTTCAGCATCCGTCGTCCCCCCATTCGGGGCTTGCTTTCATTTTCCAGGAGCTGTTTCACACCATGCGCCCGGTTCCCAATTCACTGCACGATGAAGTCGCCTCGCGGCTGCGCGAGCAGATTTTTGGTGGCGCACTGCCGCCAGGCAGCTTTCTGGACGAGGCTGCGCTGTGCGAGCGGCTGGAGATTTCGCGCACGCCGCTGCGCGAGGCGCTGAAGGTGCTGGTGGCCGAGGGGCTGCTGCGCCACGAACCCCGCCGGGGCTGCTTTGTGGCCGAGGTGACGGACCGCGATCTGGACGAGATCTTCCCCGTGATCGCCTTGCTGGAAGGGCGTGCCGCCCACGAGGCCACACAAAAGGCCAGCAGTGCCGATGTGGCAGCGCTCGAAACCCTGCACCAGCGCCTGCAGCAATGCGCCAGCGAAGGCCGCATCCCCGACTACTATGCCGCCAACCACGCCATCCACGAGGCCTTCATCACCCTGGCCGACAACCGCTGGCTGGCCCAGGTGATTGGTGATTTGCGCAAGATTTTGCGGCTGGCCCGCCTGCAGCAGTTGCATGCGCCGGGCCGGTTGCAGCAAAGCCTGGCCGAGCACCTGGCCGTGTTTGCCGCCCTGAAGGCGGGCGACAGCGCGGCCGCTGAAGACGCCATGCGCACCCATTTGTTACGCCAGCGCGATGCGCTGCGCGATGTGGCCCGTAACCAGCAATCGAGGTTGACACCATGAACAGCACCGCCGAATGGATCTCCCGCAGTGTCTCCCGTCTGCGCGCTGCCGCCCCCGTGGCCGACAAGGAGGGCGCCAAGGGCGCCGAAAAACTGGCCCGTGCCAGCACCGATAAATCGGGCGTGACCGATGTGGTGCCCAAGGTGGCCGCGCCGCGCTCCACGCACGAACGGCTGCAGGCCACGCTGCGCCGCGGGCAAGAGGCCTTGTCGCCCCGCGCGCTGCGCCGCCTGCACACTGATTTGCAAGCCGTGGTGGCCCCGCAGGTGAGCGAGCTCGAAGGTGGCCGCCGCGCCCAGGCCGTGGCCGAGTGGTATGCCACCGCCGAGCTGGAAGAGCGCCGCGACATGTGGCTGCTGCTGTGTGAGCAGTTTGCGCCCGACGCCACCGAATTCAAATCGGCCCGCCAGCGCTACGAGGCCGCCGCAGGCACGGCCGAAGAAGGGCAGGCCGAAATCTCGCTGCGCCGCGCGCTGGTGTCGCCGCGCACCCGGCTGCTGCAGCGGTTTGCGGTGTTCCCCGATGGCATGCGCTTTTTGGTGGACATGCGCGCCGAGTTGCTGCCCCTGCTCAAAAGCGACAAGCGCCTGCTGGCGCTCGATGCCGAGCTGGAGCAGTTGTTCTCTACCTGGTTTGACGTGGCGTTTTTGGAGCTGCGCCGCTTGTCGTGGGACTCGCCCGCGTCGCTGATCGAAAAGCTCATCAAGTACGAGGCCGTGCACGACATTCGCAGCTGGGCCGATCTGAAAAACCGGCTGGACAGCGACCGCCGCTGCTATGGCTTCTTCCACCCCCGGCTGCCCAACGAGCCGCTGATTTTTGTGGAAGTGGCGCTGGTGGACAAAATCTCGCCCAGCATCACGCCGCTGCTGGACGAATCTGCCGCGCCCGTCGATATCACCCGTGCCACCACGGCGATTTTTTACTCCATCAGCAACACGCAAACCGGCCTGCGCGGCGTGAGCTTTGGCGACTCGCTCATCAAGCATGTGGTGGAGACGCTGACGCAGGAGTTTCCGCGCCTGCGCACGTTTGCCACGCTGTCGCCCATCCCGGGTTTCCGCGCTTGGCTTTCCAAGAACGCGGGGGCCATGCTTGACCGCCTGGACGACAAGCGCCGCAGCGAACTGGGCCGGGCCGTGGGGTTTGAGCCGCCACAGGCCACGCACTTCCTGGCGGCGGTGGACAAGCCGCTCGACCTGGACGCCAAATCGCCCGTGCGGCAAATGCTGCTCGAATGCGCCGCCCACTACCTCGCCCGCGAAATGGTGGACGGCAAGCCGGTGGATGCCGTGGCACGCTTTCACCTGGGCAACGGCGCGCGGGTAGAACGGCTGAACTGGGCGGGCGACCCGTCTGCCAAGGGATTGAAACAATCGTATGGGTTGATGGTGAATTACCTGTACGACTTGAAGCGCATTGACAAGCACCGCAGCTTGCTGGCGCAAGGCAAAGTGCCAGCGTCGGGAGACATCGACAGCCTTTGCCGCCATTGATGGTCGGTTCGCGAGCCTCTGAACAGGTTCTCAGAGGCTCCGCCAGGGACGGACTTCCTTTTTTATAACGACGACAGGAGACAAGGAATGACAACAGAAAACATGGTGCAGCGCCGCGACGTGCTGCGAACCGCCGCAGGTGCTGGCCTGGGCTTGCTGGGCGCGGGCAGCGTGTGGGCGCAGGCATCGGCCTGGCCCACCAAGCCGGTGAACCTGGTGGTGCCGTTTCCTGCCGGTGGGGGCACCGATGCCTTTGCGCGCCCCCTGGCCGCGCAGTTCTCCAAAGCCACCGGTAAAACGCTGGTGATTGACAACCGCGGCGGCGCGGGCGGCACCGTGGGCGCCAGCTTTGCGGCCCGCGCGGCGGCCGATGGCTACACCCTGTTCATGGGCGGCGTGCACCATTCCATTGCCCCCGCCATGTACCCCAAGCTCGATTACGACATCGAGAAAGACTTCATCCCCCTGGCCCTGCTGGCCCAAGTGCCCCAGGTGCTGGTGGTCAACCCCAAGACGCCCTCGGCCAACTTCAAGCAGTTCCTCGACCATGTGAAGAAGAACCCTGCCAAGCTCAACTATGGCTCGGCCGGCGCAGGCACGTCGCACCACCTGGCGGGCGAGTTGTTCAAGCAGCAAACGGGCACCTTCATCACGCACATTCCTTACCGCGGCGCGGGCCCCGCACTGCAAGACCTGATTGGCGGCAATGTGGACATGATGTTTGACGGCCTGGGCTCATCGGCCGCGCACATCAAGGGCGGGCGCATCAAGGCGCTGATGGTGTCGGGCACCAAGCGCAACCCTGCCTTCCCCGATGTGCCCTGCGCCGCCGAAGTGGGCCTGCCCGACTACACCGTCACCACCTGGTACGGCCTGTGGGCCCCCAAGGGCACGCCCGCCGACGTGCAGGCCAAAATCGTGGAAGAAATTCGCAAGCTCGGTTCGTTTGACGAACTCAAGTCCATCTGGGCCAACAACGGCGCAGACTACGGCGGCATGACGCAGCAGCAATTTGCCGCCTTCGTGAGCGGCGAAGTCAAGCGCTGGTCTGACGTGGTCAAGGCCTCTGGCGCCAAATTGGACTAACCCCCTGAGGCGCTTTGCGCCTTCCCCCTGAAGGGGGACGCCACCCGTGGCCTGGCAGAGCCAGTTCCACGGTGGCGCTGGTGATAGTGCAGTGCGGGTGCGAAGGTTGCGGGGAATGTGAAGGAAATGGATACCAAGATGTCGGGTGAAGTGTTGATGAATGCTGGTGAGGGCGGCGTGGTGCATGTCACCCTTCGCCACGCCGGGCGTCTGAATGCCATGTCGCGGCCCATGTGGCGGCAGTTGCGTGCGGTGTTTGAAGACGTGCAGCGCCGCACGGACGCGCGCTGCGTGGTAATTGCGGGTGAGGGCGGTGCCTTCTGCGCCGGGGGAGACATTTCGGAATACCCCGGTTTCCGGTTTGACGCAGCCGCGCTGCGCGACTTTCATGAAAACGACGTCTGGGGCGGCCTGAACGCCATGCTGGCGTGCGATGTGCCCATCGTCGCCAGCATCAGCGGCGCCTGCATGGGCGCGGGGGTTGAGATTGCCAGCTGCTGCGATGTGCGCGTGTCGGGCGCTGCGGCCCGCTTTGGCGCGCCCATTGCCAAGCTCGGCTTTCCCATGGCCCCGCGCGAGGCGCAGCTGGTAGCTGCCGCTGTGGGCGAAACCGCCGCCCGCCAAATGCTGCTGGAAGCCGCCACCTTCACCGCCGCCGACATGCTGGCGCGCGGCTTTTTGAGCCGCGTGGTGCCCGACGACGATGTGCCCGCCGAAGCCCTGGCCAGCGCCCGCCGCATCGCCGCCCTGGCCCCTGGCGCCGCACGCATGAACAAGCAAGTGCTTCGAGCATTAAAAACGCCTCCGGCGCTTGATGGGAAAGCGCCAGCAGCTATTGAAATGATAGTGAACGGCCCGCACGACCCCTATGCCTACGCCGACAGCGCCGAGCACCGCGAAGGCATCACCGCGTTTCTTGCCAAAAGACCCCCTGTGTTTTAACCGCTGAACTGCCCGCCTACTTATGAGCAACCAAAACCTCTTCAGCGCCCTGCGCGCCGCCTTCCCGTCTGACCTGGACAGCACCGCCGTCGAAACCACCGCCGCAGACGGCACGCCGCTGTTCTACACCTGGCGCGACCTGGACCGCGCCAGCGCCCGCATCGCCAACCTGCTCGCCTCGCTCAAGCTGCCCGAAGGCAGCCGCGTGGCCGTGCAGGTCGAAAAGTCCGTCGAAGCCATGGCCCTGTACCTGGCCACGCTGCGCGCGGGCTACGTGTTCTTGCCGCTCAACACCGCCTACCAAAGCGCCGAGATCGAATACTTCATCGGCAACGCCGAGCCCGCCGTGGTGGTGTGCAGCCCCGGCAACTTTGGCTGGGTCAGCAAAATCGCCTTCACCCTGGGCACGCAGCATGTGTTCACCCTGGGCGATGACCGCACCGGCAGCCTGCTCGATCGCGCAGCCCACCACAGCGACGAGCACCAGGCAGTGGCCCGCAGTGCCGACGACCTCGCCGCCATCCTCTACACCAGCGGCACCACCGGCCGCAGCAAGGGCGCCATGCTCACGCACGGCAACATGCTCAGCAACGCCGTCATGCTCAAGGACTACTGGGGCTGGACGGCTACCGGAGGGCCTGATGGCCGGGGCGATGTGCTCATCCACGCCTTGCCCATTTTCCATGTGCACGGCCTGTTCGTCGCCATCCACGGCGCGCTCATCAACGGCAGCAAGATGATCTGGATGGCCAAGTTCGACCCCAAGGCCGTCATCGCCGCCATGCCACGCGCAACAGTGTTCATGGGCGTGCCCACGCTGTACGTGCGCATGCTGGCAGAGGCGGGCTTGAACAAAGATGCGGTGAAGAACATGCGCCTGTTCATCGCAGGCTCTGCACCGCTGCTCATCGAAACCTTCAAGGAATGGCAGCAGCGCACTGGCCACACCATTCTGGAGCGCTACGGCATGAGCGAAACCATCATGCTCACCAGCAACCCCTACGCCGCCGACAAGCGCTACAACGGCCAGGATGAACGCCGTGGCGGCACCGTGGGCTTCCCCCTGTCGGGCGTGAGCCTGCGCGTGCAGGGCGACGACGGCAAAGACCTGCCCGTGGGCAAGATCGGCGGCATCCAGGTCAAGGGCCCCAACGTGTTCAAGGGCTACTGGCGCATGCCTGAAAAGACGGCCGAAGAGTTCACCAAAGACGGCTACTTCAAGACCGGCGACGTGGGCAAGGTCGATGAACGCGGCTACGTCCACATCGTGGGCCGCAGTAAGGATCTGATCATCAGCGGCGGCTACAACGTCTACCCCGCAGAGATCGAGGGCTACATCAACGACATGCCCGGCGTGGCCGAAAGCGCCCTGGTCGGCGTGCCCCACCCCGACTTTGGCGAAGTGGGCGTGGCCGTGGTGATTGCCAAACCCGGCGCCAAGCTGGATGCCGACGCCATCGTGGCCCAGCTCAAGTCACAGCTGGCCAACTTCAAGATTCCGAAGAAGTGCTTTGTGGTGGCGGAACTGCCGCGCAACACGATGGGGAAGGTGCAGAAGAATTTGCTGCGGGATCAGTACAAGGGGTTGTTTGCTTGACCCACTAAAGCGGATATCACAGTCCTCCACTTTTACAGGCCCGCAATCGCGGGCCTGATTTGTTTAACTGTGCTGTTGACTTCGGGTTGGTAGTCGTGATGCAGAAAAGCGCGAGCTATGCATTCAATAGCTGCTTGCGCCTGATTGATGACGATTGAACCTGAATTTGATTTGGGAAAGGGGTCAGAGGGTTAATGAAAAGACTTGAGCCGATAGCCTTTGTTTTCGATCTAAAGAACGATCACTTCATCACTGAAATCGTCAATCACCCGCTTGCCATTACAGAGCACCGAATAGACCATGCAATCCAGCGCCTGCTTGCGCATTTGTACTGTGCTGATGAATGCTTCGGATATTTGGCAATCACCGTCCGAAATCATTAACACATCCGCCTTCTGATAGCCGGGTTGCTTCGCAATGATGTCGAAAGCACGTTTCAGTGGCGTCTCGAAATCGGTGCCCCCTCCGAAGCCCTTGCGAAAGAAGCCCAGCAGTCCTGCTATCTGATCGGCGTTTTCCATCGCGAACTCCCGTGTCTCGCCATGACTGCCAAACAGGATGACGTGCAGTGAACGCCGCTCCTGCGCCAGCAGGTTTGCCACGGCCAGCAGCAGTGCCTTGGCCTGGATGAGCGGCTTGCCTTGCATGCTGCCAGACGTATCTAGGCACGCCACCACAGGGCCAGTGCGTTGCCGCTGGGTGTCTGTCATTTCGCCGGGTATCTGCATGGTGCCCTTGAGTTCATAGGTCTGTAACTGCTTCTCCAGTAGGCGGGCATAGAACAAATATTCCAGCGATTCATCTTCCAGATTCAGCAATTCGCTAGGCAGCATGCGCATCAGGTCGTCGCTGCGGTGCGTACCGTGCACTTCGCTGCGACTCGCCTCGGGTACGCGGGCTTTTTTCTTGTGATCTTCTGAGATATAGGCCCGGCCCATTTTGCGGGACAGTTCCTTGATTTTGGCGTTGCATCGCAAGGCACGGGCCAGGGCGGTGAAATCTTCACCATCCAGGTTTCTCAGATCTTCATAGGAAAAATCTGCATCAGGGCATTGGGCCAGAAAATCCTTTATCTCTTCATACTTAGCCGTGATGGTTTCCAGTATCTTTGCAAAACTTTGCAGCTTTTTGCGTATTGACACTGGAATAGATTCATCTGCAATCTCTGCCATGTAAGCCCTTGTTTCGAGCAACTCCTCGCGAATGCGCGCCACGCTTTCTTCATTAAGCGCCTGGCGCGTATATTGTTTGTCGATGTTTCTCCAGTTGGGCTCGACAGGTGGATTGTTTGCTAGGCTGTCATCCCAATCCCATAAGCGCCATTTGGTTGCTCCTAGCTTCTTGCGGGCAGTAGTTTTTAGGGAGTTTATCGTCGGCTCCCAAGTGCCATCAGGTATGAAAGCTTCCAGCCGTTCCACAAATGATTCATCGCTCATGGAGTTGTTGGCATATCCCACACATTTTTCTGAAAACTGGTGACAGTTTTTAAATACTAGTCCATAGAATGATTTTTCACCCACATGTAGTTTTGCCCCCTGAGCGATGAGAGTGTTGCCTACGGCACCTTGCTCGTTGCACGAGACGTAGATTTTTGTGCCTAAAAAACTTTTGGAGGTGAAGCTGTATGGGTCGCTAGAACGCACCGTGCTGTCCGCCATGAGCAGGTTATCTACAACGATATTTGATATTTTTCCGTCGCCCACGTAGATGCCTGAATGCTCTGCCGCAACCCATAAGTCGCAATAAATTACGCTGCCTAATATCGGTTCAACATGAGCGCGAAAGGTGCTGTCTATAAAGTATTTGATGCTTTTGAGGGTGAGAGGCAGGGTAATGAGCGGTAGCATGCAAAAATATATTTTATAGAGTGGCAATGATTATTTTTGTTGAGCTAAAGCCAGATGTTGGATTTTATTAAATCTAAATGATTGTCAAATCTTTCCTCAATCTCGGCTATAACGGCGCCAGCACGTATCTCATCGCCAATTGCAACTGATAATTCTTTTATGGATCCGGATTTTGTGCTTAGTACGTGGCAATGCTCTCCACTTTTAACGGACACGACATCTATGATGCTGTCTTTGACACCGATTGAAGAGCCTGTGTTGTGATTGATTTTTGTGACTCTCCACCATCCATGAAAATCATTGCCGAGATTTATTTCTACGTGGTCGCCAACTGATTCGTAAGAGGATAATACATTGCCGATCAAATTATTGATCTTTTGAATGTTGTCAGGGTGATTCCAAAGACAATTTCCCAGCAGTCGTAAATCCGAAAGATCAACTTCGATTCGATCATTTGTAGCAGCCGAAAAATGGAGAAGGCGCAGGCATTTCATCAACCGCCTGTCAGAAATCTGCTCACGCGGGTCTTCCTTAAATGCTTTTTTATGTGCCTGCCATATTTCAACGAGCGCCTGCCGAATGGCATCCGGTACTGACACCTCAAGCGCTTGCGTCTTCAAATTTTCTATTTCCTTTGGTGTGATCTTTGTGCTTTTGGGCTGGTTGCCCATGTCTGCCAGCATTTCCCGTAGTCCCTCGGCGCTGACGTAGTCCACAAATCCACGAACCAGAAACCTGTCATACAACGCTGCCAGCTCATCCTGCCCCGTTGGCAGTTCGTTGGATGCTGCAATCAGTGCTTGTAAGGGAACGTCTTCGACCAGCGCTCCGTTGTGGAACTTGCGCTCATTGAGGATGGTGAGCAGCGCATTCAGGATGGACGAGCTGGCCTTGAAAATTTCGTCCAGAAAGCCCATGCGCACGCTGGGTAGGTAGCCCGCAGTGTTTCGTCGGAAAACATCCTGCTTCAGAGCACTGATCGACAGAGGGCCAAAGATTTCTTCGGGTGTACTGAACTTGGTGAGCAGATACTCAAAGTAGCTACCCTGCTGCGCTCCACCCAGGCTTTCGGCAATGCGCCTAGCGATGAGGCTTTTACCTGTGCCCGGTGGGCCGATCAGCAAGATGTTTTCGCCAGCCAGTACCGCTAACAAAGCTGCCTTGATGACTGCCTCGCGCTCTACAAGGCCATGGTTGAGGTGGGATAACAGTGTTTGAATTTTTTCGCGCATTTGGATTGAGATTGAAGGGGCTGAAACAGAACGTTTCAAACTATAGATGTTGCACGAATTTGGATTGGGCCGAACTATCGAGGCCACCGCATCAAAGATGACCGCAAAAAGCTATGCGCACCGTCAGATGCGTTGCGTCATGTGCAGTCGGTGGCAACATAAATGCCGTTTTCTGCAGCCCCGTCAGACCTTAGCAATGAATCGCCGCATCCTCGCCATCCCCCTCGCAATCGCTTTGGTCGCGATCATCGGTGCATCCCTTGCTCCAGTCTTTCTGACCCCGCCGGTGACCCCATGCACCTACCTCAGCACCCCGGTGCGCTTCCTCAAAATGGACAGCCGCCCAGTGAAAGTAAGTCGAGGCACCCGTCCGTTTCCCGAGGTGGAGTACAGCTACGTGGTCTCAGGCCAGAGCTACACCAGCACAAGGATGTTTTGCGCAGCCAACGATGTCGTGAAAGTGAATTGGTCCACGGTGGACCGCTTCTTTCACGATGCTGAAAACGGCGCGGAGGTGGTGGCGTGGTTTGCTCCCTCATCGCCAGAGTCGGCGTGCATCTCCATTCATGCGGAGTTTGATTACTCCGTGGTGTCCGGCACCTCGTCTCAATGCCGGGCCCAGTGAGGCCTGTATTGGCTGGTGATGCAAGGGTGATTGCTATTTAATTGATAGCTGCTTGCGCTTTATTTATAAGCGCTAGAGTCATATTTTTGTAAAAGCTGTTCACGCAACGCCCGGCGCCGCTATCGCGCTGGCGCAGTCAACCGGCCATGGCTGCAGCCGTGGTGACGGCATTGGCGCCGTTCGCCCCGTGCGGTGGTGCGCAAAAGATGCAGCCCGCCCCAGCCTCTACAGCCACAGGAGCAGCCGCCCCTTCCGCATGGTTGCAGCAATGCTCCAGCCACCCGGCCACCAGCCGGTACACCGACAAGTTGGTGCGGGCTGTGGGCGCGCACAGGTAGTAGCCCAGCGGGCTGTCAAAGCGGTCTTTCAACGGCTCTACCAGCGAGCCTGCTGCCAGCTCGTCTTCCACCAGGCAGGTGGGCACGATGCCCACGCCAAAGCCTGAAACGGCGGCGCGGATGATGAGCGAATAGAGGTTGAAGCCCGGCCCAAAGCGGCTGGCGCTGGTGTCCAGGCCGTGGGCTTCCATCCAGTCTTGCCAGGCCAGGGGCACTTCGATGTGTTGCAGCAGCGTGGCGCGCAACAGGTCTTGCGGGGTGTGCAAGGGCAGGGTGTCGCGCAGTTGGGGGCTGCAGACGATGCTGGTTTCTTTGCCAATCAGGTAGTGCGCATTGGCGCTGGGCCAGTTGCCCTAGGGATGTCCTGCATAACTCCCTGCGGTCTGTGATAGCGCGGTCTCGGGCGGTCCGCTGCGTTGCTTTTTTTGCCAATAGCTCGGCTATTGGCAGCAAAAAGACGCCTTGCGGCCCATTCCGATCCGCACTACCACCGACTCGCGAGGGTTATGCAGGACATCCCTAGCCGTACTGGATGGCGGCGTCGAATTCGTGTGGCGTCGCAAAGTCGTGCGCGTGCTGGTAGCGCACAAGGTTCAGCGACACCTGCGGCAGCGTGCGCTTGAAGTGGCCCAGGCGGGGAAGAGCCACTGCGCCGCAAACGTGGGTATTGCTGAGTCACCCGCCGCCCAGGCGGGAATGAAAAACACCGGAAAGGCGTTGAGCCTTCCCGGTGTTTTGCTATGGTTTCAATAGCTGGTAGCGCTTGTTGAATAAGCGCTAGAGCCTGTTTTGATACTTAACTTGGTGATTAACGCAGCACCAGCACAGGGATGTGCGAGTGCGTCAGCACGTGCTGGGTTTCGCTGCCCAGCAGCAGGCGCTTGAGGCCCTTGCGGCCGTGCGATGCCATCACGATCAGGTCGCACTTGTGCTTTTTGGCGGCAGAAATCACGGCCTCGGCCACCAGGTCGGACTTGGCGGTCACGGCTTTCACAGTCACGCCTTGGGCTGCGCCCTGGGCCTTGACGGCATCCACCATGGCCTGGGCGGCGTCGCCCCACTGGCCTTCAATGCGTTTCACATCGCTTGCGTCCACCGGCATGCCCCCTTCAAAGTAGCTGCGGGGGTAGCGGGGCACCACTTTGAGTGCGACCACGGAGGCGCCGGACAAGGCCGCCAGAGACAGGCCGCTTTCAACAGCCTTGTCGGACAAAGGTGAACCGTCGGTTGCAATCAGGATGCGTTTGTACATGGGGGGCCCCTCAAAGTGATGTAACAAGCTTAGGATGCATCATCTTTTGCGGCTTGATCCAGGTCAATAAGGATGTCATGTTCCGCGGATAGGCTTGAACCATGTCAATGTTTCGCTCCGGTGCGCCGGAAATTCCGGTGGCGCCTGTGGTTGACGCTTCCGAGGCGGCGGTGGACCCAGCAGCCGTGTCTCTTCTGGATGACCCGCAAGAGTGGCTGGGTTTTGGTCGGCCTTGCACGCCTTCAGGCTCTGCGCTGCACGCAAGTGCCGTGGCAGACCCTTCCAGCACCACCTGGGATTCGCATGTGGTGCTGGATGGAATGCATTGCGCGGCCTGTGCCCTCACCATTGAAGATGCCTTGAAGTCCGTGCCCGGTGTGTTGCAGGCCGATGTGAGCGCCGCCACCCGTCGCGCCCGCGTGGTGTGGCAGCCGGGCAGGGTGCTGCCATCGCAGTGGATGGCAGCGGTGCGCAGCGCGGGGTATCGCGCGGTTCCGGCCATGGATGCATTTGTGCGCGGCCAGCGGCTGGTGGAAAGTCGCCGTGCGCTGTGGCGCTGGCTGGTGGCCGGTTTTTGCATGATGCAGGTGATGATGTACGCATGGCCTGCGTACGTGGCACAGCCCGGCGATTTGTCGCAAGAGATGGAAACGCTGCTGCGCTGGGCCTCGTGGGTGATTTCGCTGCCCGTGGTCTTTTTTGCCTGCGGCCCTTTCTTTACCAGTGCGTTGCGCGATGTACGCCAGCGGCAGGTGAGCATGGATCTGCCCGTGGCGCTTGGCATGGGCATCACCTTTGTGGTGAGCACTGCAGGCACATTCGACCCCAATGGCATCTTTGGTCGCGAGGTGTACTTTGACTCGCTGACCATGTTCGTTTTCTTCCTGCTCACCGGGCGCTGGCTGGAGTTGCGCCTGCGTGACCGCACGGCCGGTGCGCTGGAGGCAGTGCTCAATCGCCTGCCCGACAGCGTGGAACGCTTGGGCGCTGATGGTGCATTCACCCGCGTGGCGGTGCGGCGCCTGGTGGTGGGCGACACGGTACGCGTCTTGCCGGGCGAGGCGTTTCCGGCCGACGGAACGATTCTCAAAGGCAGCACCCAGGCCGACGAAGCCCTGCTGACCGGCGAATCGACCCCGGTGCACAAGCCCGAAGGCAGCGCGGTGACTGCTGGCAGCTACAACCTGCAGTCGTCGGTAGAAGTTCGCGTGGAATGTGTGGGCGCCCAAACCCGCTTTGCACAGATCGTGGCCTTGATGGAGAGCGCGGGGCTGCAAAAGCCACGTCTGGCCCAGTTGGCCGACCGCATCGCCAAACCGTTTTTGGTGGCTGTGTTGCTTGCTGCCTTTGCTGCTGCCGCCTGGTGGTGGCCCAAAGACCCGGGGCACGCGCTGATGGTGGCGGTGGCGGTGCTCATCGTCACTTGTCCCTGTGCGTTGTCGTTGGCCACACCGGTGGCGATGTTGACGGCAGCTGGCACGCTGGCGCGCCAGGGCGTGCTGGTGCGCAACCTGCAAGGGCTGGAGGCCCTGGCGCAGATCGATACGGTGGTGTTTGACAAAACGGGCACGCTCACGCGCGATGCGATGGCATTGCACACGGTGCGGCTGGCAGGTGGCGATCTGGATCGGGCAAGTGCCTTGTCGTTGGCTGCCGCGTTGGCGCGGCAGTCCTTGCACCCGGCATCGCGTGCCCTGGTGGAAGCTGCTGGCGCGGATGATGGTCGTTGGCTGGTCTCCAATCTGGAAGAGCAGGCAGGGCTCGGTTTGAGTGCTAATGTGCAAGACCGCACGGGGCAATGCCCGCCACGCCGCGTGCGCCTGGGCTCTGCCATTCATGCCGGTGTGGTGGCGGGTGAGGCTGGTACTACCGAATTCGCGGAAGGTGCGGACGGCGCTGCCCTGTGGGTCGTCTTGGCCGAAGAGCGCGGTGAGCCAGGCCACGCGCAGACGGTGGAAATGGCCCGGTTTGGGTTGGTTGAAGATCTGCGCGCAGAGGCCGCCACGGTGGTGCGTGCGCTGGCCGATGCGGGTTTGAGTGTGCAGATGCTGTCTGGCGACCGCCCAGAAGCCGTGCAGCGCGTGGCTGCGCAGGCGGGTATCACCGAGGCCCGCGGGGCTTGCACGCCGCAAGACAAACTGGCGGCGCTGCAAAGCCTGCAGGCCCAGGGTCACCATGTGGCCATGGTGGGCGATGGCCTGAACGATGGCCCTGTGATGGCGGGAGCCCACGTGTCATTCGCCTTTGGCCGGGCTGTTCCCCTGGCGCGCTCTCGGGCAGATTTCGTGGTGCTGCGGGACAGTTTGACTCAGGTACCCCAAGCAGTGCTGCTGGCGCGCAAAACCCTACAGATCGTGCGGCAAAATCTATGGTGGGCCGCTGGGTACAACGCTCTGTGCGTTCCCTTGGCTGTGGTGGGCTGGATGCCTGCCTGGCTTGCGGGATTGGGCATGGCGCTCAGCTCGCTGTTGGTGGTGCTCAATGCCGCCCGCCTTTCCAAGGGATTGCCAGAGGCGCCGTGTGGCGCACATGGCGATCCGTCGCCTTCTATTTCGCAGGCAGCAGGGGGTTCTTCATCTGCTGCCGTGTCGTCATTTCAAACTGCGGAGCCCGCCTGATGGACATCCTTTATTTATTGATTCCTCTGTCAGTGGTTCTGGTGCTGATGATCCTGGCCTGCTTGTGGTGGGCCGTGTACCGCGGACAGTTTGAAAGTGTGGAACAAGAGGGGGAGCGCATTCTCCGAGACGGTTGACTTTCGTCAATAACCGCAATGGCAGTCTGGTTAAAACTTGTATCGCAATACAAAGAGGTGTCCGATGGATTTTCCAAAAACAAATGCTGCGCATTACAACGACACGGTCGTGCGTCAGTTCTCAATCATGGCCGTGGTTTGGGGGGTGGTCGGCATGCTGGTGGGCGTCATCATTGCCGCCCAGCTGGCATGGCCAGAACTCAACCTAGGCATTCCATGGCTTAGTTATGGCCGTTTGCGCCCACTGCATACCAATGCAGTGATTTTTGCTTTTGGTGGCTGCGCTTTGTTCGCCACCAGCTACTACGTGGTGCAGCGTACCTGCCAGGTTCGGTTATTTGCGCCGGCCCTCGCATCGTTCACGTTCTGGGGTTGGCAGTTAGTCATTCTGGCTGCCGCCATCAGCCTGCCGCTGGGTTACACCTCCGGCAAGGAATACGCTGAACTGGAGTGGCCTATCGACATCCTGATCACACTGGTCTGGGTGTCCTACGCCATCGTGTTCTTTGGCACGGTGGGTACGCGCAAGGTCAAGCACATCTATGTGGCCAACTGGTTCTTTGGCGCCTTCATTCTGGCTGTGGCGTTGCTGCACCTGGTGAACAGCGCTGCAGTGCCCGCTGGCTTCATGAAGAGCTACTCGGCCTACGCCGGTGTGCAAGACGCCATGGTGCAGTGGTGGTACGGCCACAATGCCGTGGGCTTCTTCCTGACCGCAGGCTTCCTGGGCATGATGTATTACTTCATCCCCAAGCAGGCTGGCCGCCCCGTGTACTCGTATCGCCTGTCGATCGTGCACTTCTGGGCCCTGATCTTCACTTACATGTGGGCAGGTCCTCACCATCTGCACTACACCGCGCTGCCTGACTGGACGCAATCCGTCGGTATGGTGTTCTCGCTGATCCTGCTGGCTCCCAGCTGGGGCGGCATGATCAACGGGATCATGACCCTGTCGGGCGCATGGCACAAGCTGCGTGACGATCCTATCCTGCGCTTCCTGATCGTGTCGCTGTCGTTCTACGGCATGTCCACGTTCGAAGGTCCGATGATGTCCATCAAGACCGTGAACGCACTGAGCCACTACACCGACTGGACCGTGGGCCACGTGCACTCTGGAGCCCTGGGCTGGGTGGGTCTGATCTCCATGGGCTCGCTGTACTACCTGGTGCCCCGCCTGTTTGGCCGCGAAAAGATGCACTCCATCAAGGCGATTGAACTGCACTTCTGGATGGCCACCATCGGTATCGTGCTGTACATCGCGGCAATGTGGATTGCCGGTGTGATGCAAGGCCTGATGTGGCGCGCTGTGAACCCTGATGGCACGCTGACCTACACCTTCGTTGAAAGCGTAAAGGCTACCTATCCCTTCTATGTGATCCGTGTGGCCGGTGGTCTGCTGTATCTGGGCGGCATGCTGGTGATGGCATGGAACGTGTGGGCAACCGCAATCTCTGGCCGTTCGGTCAAGGTGGCTATCCCCGCCGTGAACACTGCCCACGCTTGAGCCTCAAGGAGCTAACCCATGTCTCAAAACAACAAGCAAGCTTCTGCCGGTTTCAGCCACGAGAAGATTGAAACCAACAATTTCTTGATGATCGTGCTGATCCTGCTGGTGATCGCTATTGGCGGTCTGGTGGAGATCGTGCCCCTGTTCTTCCAGAAGTCCACCACGGAAGCTGTGAAGGGCGTGGAGCCCTACACAGCCACCCAGCTGATCGGGCGTGATGTGTACATCCGTGAGGGTTGCTACAACTGCCACTCGCAGATGATCCGTCCCTTCCGTGCAGAAACCCTGCGCTATGGCCACTACTCGGTGGCGGGTGAGTTCGTGTATGACCACCCCTTCCAATGGGGCAGCAAGCGCACAGGTCCTGACCTGCATCGCGTGGGCGGCAAGTACAGCGACGAATGGCATCGCATCCACTTGAACAACCCACGTGACGTGGTGCCTGAGTCCAACATGCCTGCCTACCCCTGGCTTGAGAAGACCCTGGTCAATCCGGCCGATTTGGCTCCTCGCATGAAGGCGCTGCGCACTGTGGGCGTTCCATACACCGACGCGCAAATCACCGCTGCCGCTGATGAGGTCAAGGGCAAGACGGAGTTGGATGCACTGATCGCCTATCTGCAAGTCATGGGCCGCGCGCTCAAGTAAGGGAGGGTTGGCATATGGACATCACCACCATGCGCATTGTGGCCACGCTGGCTTCAATGGTCTGCTTCATCGGCATCTGGGTGTGGGCCTACATGGGCCGCAACCGTGCCAAATTTGATGAGGCTGCTCGCTTGCCCTTTGAGCAAGAATGAACTCCACCAGAATGAGAAAAACCCATGAGTGACTTCACCAGCAATTTCTGGTCGGTCTTTGTGACCGCGCTGACCTTGGTCGGCATCATTGGCTGCGCCGTGCTGCTTTGGATGGCAGGCCGCAAGAAGGTCGTATCAACGGCCGACAACACTACAGGCCACGTCTGGGATGAAGACCTGGTGGAAATGAACAACCCCCTGCCGCGCTGGTGGGTGTGGATGTTCGTTCTGACCATCATCTTTGGCTTGGGCTACCTGGCTGCCTACCCAGGTTTGGGTAGTTCAGCCGGCAAGCTCAACTGGACGCAGAAGGGCGAGTACGAAGCCGAAATGGCCAAGGCCAAGACGGAGCTGGAGCCGCTGTACGCACGCTTTGCCTCCATGAAGCCTGAAGACGTGGCCGCCGACCCCCAGGCCCATGCCATTGGCGAGCGTTTGTTCATGAACAACTGCGCACAGTGCCACGGCTCGGATGCGCGCGGCAGCAAGGGCTTTCCGAACCTGACGGACAACGACTGGCTGCATGGCGGCACACCCGAAAAGATCCGCGAGACGCTGGAGAAGGGCCGCATTGGCAACATGCCTCCCATGGCGGCCGCCGTGGGCTCCCCGGAAGACGTGCGTAACCTGTCGCACTACGTGCTGAGCCTGTCGGGCAGCCCCCATGACTCGCTGCGCGCATCGCTGGGCAAAGCCAAGTTTGCGGCCTGCGCAGCCTGCCACGGCATGGACGGCAAGGGCAACCAGGCACTGGGCGCGCCCAACCTGACCGATGACATCTGGCTGCATGGCTGGGGCGAGGCCGCCATCACCGCCATGATCAACAACGGCAAGGTCAACCAGATGCCTGCACAGGCAGACAAGTTGACCGAAGCGCAGATCAAGGTGCTGGCCTCGTATGTTTGGGGATTGTCAAACAACAAGGCGCAGTGATGTGAACGCGGGGCGGTGCCTGAGGGCGCCGCCCCTTTGTTGTTTCTGAAGTTTTGGATTAAGTAGAGAGCGCCACCATGAAGCCACCCAGCGAGTCTCCTCGCAAGGTTATTCCTATCGCTCCTGTTGCCGCAGATGGTTCGGAAGTGCCCAGCAGCCAGGTCGAGATCGTCTCCCTGTACGAAGCGCAAAAGAAGATCTACCCGCGATCCATCAGCGGAGTATTTGCCCGGTGGCGCTGGGCGATGGTATTTCTCACACAACTGGTGTTTTATGGCTTGCCCTGGCTGGAGTGGGGGCAGCGCCAGATGGTGCTCTTCGATTTGGGAGCGCGTCGCTTTTATATCTTTGGCTTGGTGCTGTACCCGCAGGACTTCATCTACCTGACGGGTTTGCTGATCATTTCAGCACTCTCGCTGTTCCTGTTCACCGCCGTGGCTGGGCGTTTGTGGTGTGGCTTTTCATGCCCGCAAACGGTGTACACCGAAATTTTCATGTGGATCGAGCACAAGATCGAAGGTGATCGCAGTGCCCGTTTGCGCCTGGATGGTGGGCCTTGGACTTTCGAGAAGATCCGCAAAAAATTCTTCAAGCAGATTGTCTGGATCACCGTAGCCTTGTGGACAGGCTTTACTTTTGTGGGCTACTTCGTGCCGATCCGCGAGTTGGGTGCGGAGTTGCTGGCATGGCAGGGCGGTTGGCAGATTTTCTGGGTGCTCTTCTACGGGTTCGCTACCTATGGGAACGCTGGCTTCATGCGCGAGCAGGTGTGCAAGTACATGTGCCCTTATGCCCGCTTCCAGAGCGCCATGTTCGACAAGGACACCTTGATCGTCAGCTATGACGTAGAGCGCGGTGAGCCTCGTGGCCCACGTAACAAGACGGTGGATTACAAGGCGAAAGGCCTGGGCGATTGCATTGATTGCACGTTGTGTGTTCAGGTCTGCCCTGTGGGCATCGATATCCGCAAGGGTTTGCAGTACGAGTGCATCGGTTGCGGTTTGTGCGTTGATGCGTGCAATACCGTCATGGACAAGATGAAGTACCCACGCGGGTTGATTCGCTTCACTACCCAGAATGGTGTGGTCAAACGCTGGACCCAATCGCAGATGTTGCGGCGTGTGCTGCGTCCCCGCGTCTTGGTCTACAGTGCCGTGCTTGTCGCCTTGTGTGTGGCGATGTTGGCGAGCCTGGTGACGAGAACACCGCTGAAAGTGGACGTGGTTCGCGACCGGGCCGCCTTGTCGCGCATCGTGGCTGGGGGTAAGTTGGAAAACATCTACCGCATTCAGATCATGAACGCTACCGAAACTCCGCAGCGCTACCGCATAGATGCCAAGGGTCTTGAGGGGCTTGAAGTGGTGTCTGAAGTGTCGGTGGAGGTCGATCCCGCTCAGTCTCGCTGGGTCGCTGTGCGATTGCAGGTGCCTTATGGGTCTGCTTCACCTGGGTCTCATCCCATCACCTTTGAAATTGGTGCCGAGGGTGGCGGTGCCCACGTGGCAGAAAAAACCGTATTTTTGGTTCCCAGGTAGTACCGTTCTCATTCAACGTACAAGCCTGAGTTAATGGAGTTTGCTATGTCTACTGTTTCTTCCTCAGCCACGCCAGCCGCAGCCCCATGGTGGAAGTTTGGCCATGTGTGGCTGGTATTGGCGGGCCCCTTGGTGGTCATTGTTGCGGGGTTCATTACTTTGTGGCTTGCGATGTCGCGCCCAGACCCTGTGGTCGCGGAGGATTACTACCAGCGAGGTATCGACATCAACAAGACCCTGGAACACCCAGAGAAGAGCTTGGCGCCCGCGATGAAAGGGCGCAATCACGCTGCGACCCCGCCAGAAGCGCAGCCCCGGTGATTGTGAAGTCACTCTGGTTCACTGAATTTCGCAACGACCCAATACAACACCGCAAGGAAACAGCACGATGTGGACACAGCGCCTGATGTGGATTGCCTGGCCAGCCTTTTTGGTGGCAGGCGTGATTGAGATGCTCGTTTTTGCGATGGTGGACCCGCAAGACCTTCACTGGTTCGGGCAGCCTGTTACCTTGTCGAGAACAGGCGTCTACACCTTGGCGTTCTTTGGGTTCTGGGCGCTCACCATGGTGTCCAGCGCGCTCACCACCTTGCTTGCGATGTCTCCCTTTGAGCTGAATCGTTGCCCGGTGCCAGACGAGGAGCGCCCTGACGATTGCCGCAAGCACCCCTCCTGTACATGAATAAAAAATGCCGCGCTGTAGAGCGCGGCATGGTCGGCTGCGTCAGCAAGGTGCTCGGCAGTTTTCGGGCACCTCTCTCGAAATTTTTTCAGTGGCAAGCTTGTTGGTTGTTCACGATGCGGCGTAAGGCATCGGTATCCAGAATACGGACATGTCTTTGCCGCACTTCCACGGTGCCTTCTTCCACGAACTTGGAGAACGTGCGGCTCACGGTTTCAAGCTTGAGGCCGAGATAACTGCCGATTTCTTCTCGCGTCATTCGCAACACCAGTTCTGATTGAGAGAAGCCTCGCGCGTGCAGGCGCTGCACCAAATTGAGCAAAAATGCCGCCAGACGCTCTTCTGCACGCATGCTTCCGAGCAGCAGCATTACGCCGTGCTCACGCACGATTTCACGGCTCATGATTTTGTGCACATGGTGCTGTAGCGCAGTGACTTCGCGCGAAAGTTCCTCTATGCGATCAAAGGGCATGACGCAAACTTCCGCGTCTTCCAGAGCGACGGCGTCGCAGGTGTGATGGTCATTCACAATGCCATCCAGACCAATGATTTCACCGGCCATCTGGAATCCTGTGACTTGGTCGCGACCATCTTCTGTCGCCACGCAGGTCTTGAAGAAGCCCGTGCGAATGGCATACAAAGAGGTGAAAGCTTCTCCGTTGCGGAAAAGCGTTCCGCCGCGTTTGATCTTGCGCCGCACGGCTACCACTTCGTCGATGCGTTGCAGCTGCTCTTCGTTGAGCCCCACAGGCATGCAAAGCTCACGGAGATTGCAGTTGGAGCAGGCGACTTTGATGGTGAGCGGATTCATGGCGCAGAAACCAGTTGGTTGTTCGAGCATATCGTGCTCGACGAGAGAGGCCGAAGTGCCTCGCACAGTGCTTAGAAGCGGATGATATGCATCAAATTGTCGCTCCACCAGCAGTGGGTTCACTTGATTCAGGTCAAGGACGAAGGGGGTAAGGTGCGGCACAGTAACCGAGTACGCAAGGATATCTCATGACCGCTGTTACCCCAGAACTCCTTACCCGGTTTGATGTGCCGGGTCCCCGATACACCTCTTATCCAACGGCAGACCGTTTTGTGGAGGCTTTTGGTCAGGAGGACTATGCCTTGGCGTTGGCCCAAAGGCATTTGGGGACAGGCTCCAAAGCCATGCCGTTGTCGCTGTATGTACACATCCCATTTTGCGAGTCGCTATGCTACTACTGCGCTTGCAACAAGATCATTACCAAACACCATGATCGTGCTGATGTCTATTTGCGGTACCTGAGCCGCGAAATCGACTTGCATACAGCCCAATGCGGTGTGGGGCAGGTGGTTAGCCAGTTGCATCTGGGCGGCGGGACCCCCACGTTCCTGTCTGATGATGGGCTGCGTGAGTTGATGTCCATGCTCAAGCGCAGCTTCACTCTGGCTCCCGGTGGGGAATATTCCATCGAAGTGGATCCCCGCACGGTCAACGCGGAGCGTCTGGCATTGTTGGCAGAGTTGGGTTTCAACCGGTTGAGTTTTGGCGTCCAAGACTTCGACTCTGAAGTCCAAAAGGCAGTCCACCGTGTTCAGCCCGCAGAGCAAGTTTTTGCTTTGGTCGAATCTGCACGCACCATCGGGTTTGACTCCATCAATGTGGACTTGATTTACGGCTTGCCACGCCAAACCCCTGAGTCATTTGATCGGACGTTGTCACAGATTGCCCAGCTTCGACCCGATCGCATTGCGTTGTACGCATATGCACATCTGCCTGAGCGCTTCAAGCCCCAGCGTCGCATCATTTCAGCGGAGTTGCCCACAGCAGGTGCCAAAGTCGCCATGCTTTCGCGTTCGCTGGATGCATTTATTGACGCTGGCTATGTATACGTCGGCATGGATCATTTCGCTTTGCCTACCGATGCGTTGGCCATTGCAAAACGGCAGGGGCGCCTGCACCGCAATTTCCAGGGATACAGCACCCAACCCGATTGCGATTTGATTGGGCTGGGCGTGTCAGCGATTGGACGCATTGGGGCGACCTACAGCCAAAACGCCAAGACCCTGGATGAGTATTACGATTTCCTTGACCAGGGTCGCCTGCCAGTCGTTCGGGGGCTGGCATTGAACCGGGATGACTTGGTGAGACGCGCTGCGATCATGGCGTTGATGTGCCAAGGTGAACTGCTGATTGAGCCGATGGAGCAAGCATGGTTGATCGACTTCAAAAAGTACTTTGCTGCTGAACTGGACCGTTTGAAGGACATGGAAACCCAAGGTCTGGTGGAGTTGGGCAGTGAAGGGGTTCGAGTGACGCCCATGGGCTGGTTCTTTGTGCGCGGTATTGCGATGGTCTTTGATCGTTACCTGCAGGCCGATCGCACCCGCGCCCGCTTCTCCCGCATCATCTGAGCAGGGCTACGAACAGCATGTCGGCTACTGTTGCATGGACCGCCCTGGTCATGGGTTTGGTGGGTGGTAGCCACTGCTTGGCCATGTGCTCCGCTCCGTGCGCTGCGGTGGTGGGGGCAGGGCGCAAGCCGGAAGGCTTGACTGCGCTTGAGCAGCCTATTCAATGGACAAATAAAAAGCCTCGTTCCGTCCAGCCGTGGTTGCGCACAGGGGTTTTTCATGGGGGGCGCATCGTTGGGTATGCGGCGCTGGGTGCCATGGCGGCCTGGGCCATGGACAGTTTGGCTTGGCTCACACAGCAAACCATGGCGCTTCGGCCCTTGTGGACCCTGACGCACGTGGCCATTCTGGCGTGGGGGTTGATGATGCTGATCCAGTCGCGACAGCCAGCCTGGATTGAACAGGCGGGCCGTTCAGTCTGGGGGCGTGTCCAGCCGCTGCTTGGTTCGTCAACAGGTGTGGCCAGTGCTGGCGCATTGTGGGCATTCATGCCGTGCGGTTTGCTCTATTCGGCCTTGCTGGTGGCGGCACTCAGCGGCGGGCCTTTGCAGGGTGCTTGGACCATGGCGCTGTTTGCTGTGGGCAGCGGTCTTTGGCTCGTGGGTGGCCCCTTGGCCTGGCGGTGGGTACGGCAGCGTCTGGGTTCACTGCGGGGTGACTGGGGCACGCGCATCAGTGGCGCTCTTCTCTGCGGTGTCGCCGTGTGGGCGTTGTGGATGGATTTGGTATACAAGCCCTCGCTCTGGTGCCGTTGAGGTGTTCGTAGGCCTGAGGCAGCAGCGTTTTCAGGACCGAGCGTGTCGAAGGGCGACCGTGCGCATTGACGTTCGAGCCGCTCCGCATTCCTTTGTGTGGTGAGCCCGCGCTCTGTATACGCCAGGAGCATGTCATCGCAGCTAACGTGAACCAATCTTTCCCCTTGTACAAGAGGCTGTCTGCACTGGGCATGCAAAAGACATTTGCATCCGAGGCGAGACACCACGTTCCTCAAGGAAGCATCAGAAGTGGTGATAATGGGCCCCAACAATTGTGGTTCTATTGTTACCTTTTGCTTCCTATTCCCGGGCTGTTGTGAATACGTTCGTTCTCATCGATATAAGCCACTTGCGTATTGGCATGTATATCCAGTTGGATCTGGGCTGGATGCACCATCCCTTTCCGGTGAGCAGCTTTCGTATTGGTTCGGCAGAGCAGATTGCCACTTTGCGCGAATTGGGGCTCACAAGCGTCAAAGTTCTTCCCAAAAAGAGCGATCCAGAATTTCGTGATGGGTTGCTGGCCACCCCTGCAGATTCATCTGGCAATGCAACTGATGGCTCGGCGGACTCCAGCGGCGCGCCTGCAGAACAGCCCACTTACTCCTCGCCAGGCGAGTCGGCAGCGTTGCGCCGCAGAATGTTGCTCGCAGCTCAGAATGCATCGCTCCTCGCTTGTGACCGGCGGTTTCGCCAGGCTACCAAGCAATACATGTCGATGGAAAAGCTGGTGGCCCAGCAGCCCCAGCTGGCTCAGGCAGAAGGGCAGTCGCTGGTTGCCGAGTGCGTTACAGACCTTCTGGAAAATGGTGACTCGGCCATTCGTCTTCTTTCCGAGGGGGTAGGAGAACCCGGGGCCTTGCACCCCGTCAATGTGATGGTTCTCAGTCTGCTGCTGGGCAAGGCACTGGGGATGAAAAGCGCTGAGCTCCATGATTTGGGAGTCGCAGCGCTGTTGCATGACATCGGCAAGGTCGGCATGCCGTTGCGCGTCGCTTTTGCCTCACCCGCCATGACCCCAGCAGAGCGTGTGAAGTATGAAAGCCATGTTGCTGCATCGGTCACTCTTGCCACCCGCATGGGATGGGGCAAGGCAATTCTCGCGACGATTGCCCAGCACCACGAAATGGTGGATGGTTCTGGATTCCCTCTGCAAAGGCGTGCTTCAGAGTTGGGGCGCTCCAGCCAGGTGGTGGCCCTGGTCAATCACTACGACCGCATGTGCAGTCCGGTCGGGGGCGGAGGTCTGACCCCCCACGAAACCCTGTCGATCATTTTTGCGCAGCACAAGTCTCGGTTCGATTCTGTTGTGCTCGGCGCTTTCATCCGCATGATGGGGGTCTATCCCCCCGGCTCCATCGTGCAATTGGTGAATGACCGTTATGCAATCGTTACCTCCGTCAACTCCTCGCGCCCCCTGCGCCCTCGGGTGATCGTGCACGACTCGCGCATTCCCAAAGACGAGGCCCCGATCTTGGACCTGGAGTCCGTCCCCGAACTGGGTATTCGTCGCAGCCTTAAGCCATCTCAGTTGCCCCGTGACGCGCTGGACTATCTGTCTCCACGCAAGCGCATCTGCTATTTCTTTGAGCGTGCCGTGAACTCCGACGCTCCTGACTCAGAGGCCCAGGCGTCGTGACTTATTCCTTGCCGCAGTCCTGGCTGGACGCGATGCTGGAAGCGGTTTGCCTGGTAGATGAGACCTCCCTGCACATTCTTGCCGCCAACCGCGCTGTGGCCGAGCTGGTGGGTAAGCCCGTCCATGAATTGGTAAACACGCCCGTTCAAAATTTGGCAGCCACTCCTCAAGACTTTGTGTTTTGGTCTCAGTCGGTGCAGGCCCTGGCAGAGGGCATTCATTCAGAGACCAGCGTGTTGCATGCCAGCGGTGTCCTCGTGCCTGTAGAGCGAAGCGTGCGCGGAGTGACCCTCCCAAATGGGGGAGCGGCTCTCCTCCTGACCATGATTGATCTGACGGCTCAACGTTCTACCGAGCGAGAGCTGGAGACTTTGCTATCGGAATTGAGGGCTACCCTGGACTCCGCAGCAGATGGCATGCTGGTGTGCGCCATGGATGGCAGCATTCGAGCTTTCAACCAGCGGTTGGTCAACATCTGGCGTATCCCTGCGGAACTGCTCACGCGACGTGATGATCCGGCCGTTTTTGCGCACATGGCAAAACAGGTGCGTGAGGCAGAGCTGTATTCCGAGCGGTTGCGGGAGATTGCTGCCGATCCGATGCAGGAGAGCTCGGACATCCTTGAACTGACCGAAGGCACCGTGCTGGAGCGCCGCTCGGTACCGCAGTTCAGTCATGGTCTGCCGGTGGGCAGGGTGTATTCATTCCGTGACGTCACGCGTCAGGCAGAAACGCAGGCCCATTTGCGTCTGGCTGCCCGGGTGTTCGAATCTAGTCTCGACGCCATTTTCATCGCAGACAGCCAGCACCGTATCCTGCGCATGAACCCTGGTTGCCTGAAGCTGATTGGCTCGGCAACAGAGTTGCACGTGGGCCAGGCCGCAGTCTCGCTCTTTGAGCTAGAAAGCCCAGCCCGCTGGATGACTGACGTGAAAGCGGGATGGGAAACATCGGGTTTCTGGGAGGGGGAGCTTTGGCTGCCGCGGGTCGGCTTGCCGCCTTGTCCGGTGCAGCTTTCCTGGGTCGTCGTGTACGACGATGGCGGGAAGGTCATGCAGAGCATTGGCTTCATGCGCGATCTGACTGCCCAGCATAACGCTCAAAAGCGGATCAAGGAGCTCGCTTACACCGATGTTCTCACGGGATTGCCCAACCGATTGTTGCTGTCACAGCGCGTGGAAACCGCGATTGCGGATGCGCATGAGCAGTCTGGTGGCTTCGCCGTGTTGTTTTTGGATCTTGATCGTTTCAAGATCATCAACGATTCGCTGGGGCATCCCTTTGGTGACCGGGTTCTTCAGCTGGTGGCGGAGCGACTGCAAACCTGCCTGCGCCAGACCGACATGCTCTGTCGGCTGGGTGGAGATGAGTTTGTGATCTACCTGCATGGAGGAAATGCCACGGTGGCCGAGGGTGTCTCGCGGCGTATTCTGGATGAGATGCTGCGGCCGTTCACGCTGGATGACATGGGCTTCTCCATTCAGTGCAGCATCGGTATTGCGTTGTATCCGCACGATGGCTTGTCACTGGACGATCTGATCAAGCAGGCAGATACGGCCATGTACCGTATCAAGGACCGGGGGCGCGGCAGCTATGGCTTTTACCAACCCCAAATGAATGCCAACTTGCTATCCCGTATGAAGCTGGAGCATTCCATGCGGCAGGCATTGGGATTGGATCGCATGGCTGTGCATTACCAGCCTCAGGTCAATCTGGAGACAGGTCGCATCACGGGGGCAGAAGCCTTGCTTCGGTGGCGGGATCCTGATCTTGGTGCGGTGTCTCCTGCAGTGTTCATTCCTTTGGCGGAGGAGTGTGGCTACATCGTTGCCTTGGGCGCCTGGGTCATGGAGCAGGCCATCCGTCAGTGCGCCGGATGGGTGGAGTTGGGGCACCCCATGGTGGTGTCGGTCAACGTATCTGCACTGGAGTTCAGGCAGCCTGACTTTATCGATCGGCTGACTGCGTTGCTGGCCACGTACCAGCTCCCGGCTCATTGGCTGGAATTGGAGTTGACGGAAAGCATCCTGCTCCAAGATGCGCATGAAACAGAGCAGCGTTTGAGACTTCTGGGCGACCTGGGTGTGCGCCTGGCCATTGATGACTTCGGGACGGGGTACTCCAACCTGGGCTACCTCAAGAAGCTGCCCATCCAGAAACTCAAGGTGGATCAGTCCTTCGTGCGTGGCTTGCCTGAAGATGAGGGCGACCGTGCCATCGTGGGTGCCGTCATCAGCATGGGGCATGCACTGCGCATAGAAGTGGTGGCCGAGGGGGTGGAAACGTTGGCCCAAAAAGAGCTGCTGCAGCACATGGGCTGCGACCAATTCCAAGGTTTTTTATGTGCCCCGGGCCTTACGCCCGAGGACTTGGGTGAACTGCTGCTCAACCCTGAGCTGGTGCAGCAGCGGATTCAGGGTTGACCAGTTCCGAGGCGCTGCGCCCTGCGCATGGCGGGGTGCCGTTCAATGCAGTCAGAGCCCGCCCAGCCGCTGGCGCGTCAGGACGCGAAGGCGCCCTTCCAGAACATGTACGCGGCCAAGCCGAAGAGCAGGCTGGCAAACACCCGTTTGAGCTTTTTGACCGGAAGGTTATGCGCTGCCTTGGCTCCCAGAGGGGCAGTGAGCACGCTGCAGGTGGCAATGACGCCCAGAGCAGGTAGCCACACATAGCCCAAAGAACCTGCAGGCAATGAGGTAACCGACTGGCCGCTGATCACATAGCCCACCACGTTGGCCAGCGCGATGGGAAAACCCAGGGCAGCACTGGTGGCAACCGCATTGTGGATGGGTACGTTGCACCATGTCATGAAGGGCACGCTGACAAAGCCACCCCCTGCACCGACCAGCCCAGACAGAAAGCCGATGAAGCCACCAGCGCCCAGTTGGCCTGCGGTTCCAGGCATCTGGCGAGTGGGGGCAGGCTTCTTGTCCAGAAACATCTGCACGGCTGAGAAACTCACAAACAGGCCAAAGAAAACGGCGAGGAAGCTGCCTTTGAGCAGTGCGAACACACCGAGGCTGGCCACAAAGCCACCCAGCACAATGCCTGGAGCGAGCTTGGTGACGATGTCCCAACGCACGGCTCCACGCTTGTGGTGTGCACGCACGCTGGATACCGAGGTGAACACGATGGTGGCCATCGATGTGGCGATGGCCATCTTGACGGCCAGGTCTGGTGCCACCTGCCTTGCGCCCAGCAGGTAGGTCAGAAAAGGCACCAGCAGCATGCCGCCACCAATGCCCAAGAGCCCCGCCAGGAAGCCGGTGCACAAACCCAATAAACCCAGCTCAACAATCAATAGGGGATCCAGCATCGAAGAATCACAGGAGGGGCATTGAAGGGGGCGTAGAGGCCACACCCGAGATGATGAGTGGGGCCACCAGCCAGGAAGAAGGTGTCTGCGAATGCCACCGGACCGGCATCCTGAACCGGGGGTTCAGGTGGGCGAGGGCAGCCTAACGTTGGGTTCATCTGACGCGAGACGATCACGCTCATCAGGCGATGTACCAAGCCCGTGCTCAGTGAGCATTGGTTCAAGGAAATATAAAGCCCGGCAGCACCGCAGACCCTTGCATTGTAGGCGCTTGGCTATCGCCCTGCAGGAGGATAGGCAGTACCGTGGCGGGCGCTCGGGTCAGGTCGCTGGTGCGTGCCCATCTTCAAGCCCATGGGGCATCACCCCTGTGAGGGTGGCGCGGGGGGGGAGTGCACCGCGTAGCGATGGCCTCACCCAGCTGGAAGGGAGTTACAACAACTGTCCGTCTTGCCCGAGGGCTTGGTCCAGCCGACCCAGCAAGCTCTGCAGGCGCAATGTATCTTCTTCAGTTGGAGCGACTGCAGAGGTGGGTGCAGCGGCTGGCGCAGGTTGCGCGGCTGCCTGGGCTGCGGCGGCATCACGGTCGGCCACTTCAAAAGCCAGGTTCAACGCCGCCAATACAGCAATGCGCTCGCGTGCACGCACCTTGCCTGCATCGCGGATTCGGGTCATGGCCGTGTCCACCCGTTCCACGGCGTCCAGCAAACGTGATTCCTGTCCGTCTGGGCAGGCCAGCAGGTAGCTTTGCTGCAGGATTTGGACCTCGATTTGCTTCATTCGGCGTCCTTGTGGACAGGGGTGGCAGGGGCGTTGGCAGGCAGCCGCTCGAGCAGTGCGTCAATCCGGGCGCGAGCCGCGTTCAGGCGCGATTTCAGGGAGTCGCGTTCCTGCGTCAGGGCGCTGACCTGATCTGCTAACAAGGCATTGGTGCGTTGCAACTCGGCGTGGCGCAAGAGCAGGCGCTCGACACGCTCGGCGATCTGGTCGGTGGTGGAGGGTTCAGCCATAGAGATCGCAATTGTAGGGTTGTCTTTTTGGGACGGGGTGCCGCAAGGTTCTAAAATCCGACGGTTGGTGCTCGCAGGCTGGTTCACAGACTGCAGTTCAACGGGAAGCAGGAAGGTAACCCCACCGCCGTGGCAAGCCCCACCTGCGCTGCCCCCGCAACGGTCAGCAGACGGATCGCCCGATCCCCTCTCCACTCACACGCCACTGGGAGCCTTGAACAAGCCCTGGGAAGGCATTGGAGGGTGCTCTGCCAGCCCGGATACCGGCCAACATGGTGGTTGCCAGCGTTGATAAAAGACGCTGCGCAGCCGTATCACCCAGACGCTGGCGGGGAGGCCGGCACGGGTTATTTGATGATTGCGTTCCCATCATGAAGTACTTCACACCGCGCGCCCGCACCCAGGCGTTGTCGTTCTTGCGCCCCCGTCGGCTGGCTTTGGCCTGTGCAGGGCTGTGCGTTTTCACGGCCCAGGCCCAGGTCAACATGGCAGATTCCGCGCTGCTGGCGCAGAACCTGCGCGCGCCCGCTTTGTCTGAAACCGTGGTGACCGCCACGCGCACTGCGCAACCGTTGTCCGACCTGGTGGCCGATGTGTCCATCGTGGACCGCGACAGCATTGAACGCAGTGGCGCCACAGGCCTTGGTGATTTGCTGGCCCGTCTGCCCGGGGTGGAAATGTCCCGCAATGGCGGCCCTGGCACGACCACCAGCCTCTTTTTGCGTGGTGCCGAATCACGTTTTACCGCCGTGTACATCGATGGTGTGCGCATGGACTCGCAATCCACCGGCGGCGCCGCGTGGGAATCCATTCCGCTCGGACTGATTGACCGCATCGAAGTGCTGCGCGGCCCGGCAGGCGCGGTGTACGGCTCGGACGCCCTGGGCGGTGTGATCCAGATCTTTACCAAACGCGGTGAGAAGGGCTTTGCGCCGTTTGTCTCCGTGGGCGTAGGCAACCGGGGCACCACCAAGCTCGAAGCTGGTGTCAGCGGTGCCAGTGGCACCGTGGACTACGCACTGGGCCTGCTGCGTGACGAGAGCGATGGCTTCAACGCCCGCCCCATCGCTGGCCAGAACCCTGACAAGGATGGCTACCGCAATACCGCTGGCAATGCCCGCGTGGGCGTGCAGCTCAACAGCGTGCACCGCCTCGAAGGCACGCTGATGGTGGGCGACACCAACAGCGGCTACGACAGTGGCCTGGGCAAGGATGACCGCGCCCTGCACACCATGCATGCGCTGGGCCTCCATTGGCAGGCACAGTGGAGCAGCGCCTACAAAACCAAGTTCAGCGTGACCGATTCGCGCGACGAATACGAAACCAAGCCCTCGGTCTACCTGTCGGACACGCGCCTGCGCGGCTACCTGTTCCAGAACGAATGGCGCCATGGTGCTCACCAGCTGACGGCAGCACTGGAGCGCCGCGAAGACCACCTGGAGAACAACCCCATCGACCGCGACCGCTCGCAAAACGGTGTGGCGCTGGGCTATGGCTACAACGCCGGTGGGCACACGGTGCAGGTGAACCTGCGCCACGACGAAGACAGCGAGTTTGGTGGCAAGGGCACCGGCAGCGTGGCCTATGGCTACGCCATCACGCCCCAGTGGCGCGCCACGGCATCGGTGGGCACGGCCTTCCGTGCGCCCACGCTGTACCAGCGCTTCAGCCAGTACGGCGTGGCTTCACTGAGCCCTGAAACCGCGCGCAACGCCGAGCTGGGCTTGCGCTATGCCCAGGGCAGCAGCAGCTTCTCGGTGGTGGCGTTTCGCAACCGGGTGCGTGACCTGATTTCGTTCGCCGGGGCAGGGCCTTGTGCCTCCACGTTTGGCTGCTATGCCAACACGGCCCGCGCCGAATACAAGGGCGTGACCTTCGCAGCCTCGCACCGCATCGGCTCCGTGCAGTTGCACGGCTCGCTTGATGTGCAGCGCCCGCGTGACCTCGATACCGGCAAGCAACTGGCCCGCCGCGCCAAGCACCACGGCACTTTCGGGGCTGATGCGCAATGGGCTGGCTGGACGCTGGGGGCCGAGGTGCAGGCCTCGGGCCGCCGCTTTGACACGGTGGCCAACACCAACGTGCTGGGCGGCTACACCCTGGTCAACCTGTACGCCAGCACCCGCATTGCGCGCGACTACACCCTGCTGGCCCGCGTGGACAATCTGGCCGACAAGGACTACCAGTTGGCCCGCACCTATGCCACGCCCGGCCGCACGCTGTTTGTGGGCCTGAAGTGGGCTCCCCAGTGACCACACCATCGCCCTGGAATGCCATGACACAGCCCGCCGCCCGCTGCCCCGCTTTGCTGATTGCCGCCCCGGCCTCGGGGCAGGGCAAGACCACGGTGACGGCGGCGCTGGCGCGGCTGCATGCGCGCCGGGGTCTTCGCGTGCAGGTGTTCAAGTGCGGGCCAGACTTTCTGGACCCGCACTGGCACCAGCTCGCCAGCGGCCAGCCGGTGCACCAGCTGGATCTGTGGATGAATGGCGAGGCCGACTGCCGCCAGCGCCTGCATGCGGCGGCGCAAAGCAACGACCTCATCCTCATCGAAGGCGTGATGGGCCTGTTCGACGGCACCCCCAGCGCGGCCGACCTGGCACAGCACTTTGGCGTGCCGGTGCTGGCGGTGGTCGATGCATCGGCCATGGCGGGCACTTTTGGCGCGCTGGCCTTTGGCCTGCAGCACTACCGCCCCGGCATGCCCTGGGCGGGTGTGCTGGCCAACCGCGTGGGCAGCGAGCGGCATGCGCAGATGCTGCGCGATGGCCTGCGCGACAGCGCCGACTGGATGGGCGCGCTGATGCGCGTGAGCCATGGCGATGCCCCCGCCGCCAGCAAACAGGGCGCCGCCTTGCTGCCCGAGCGCCACCTGGGCCTGGTGGCGGCACACGAGCTGGCCGACAGCGCCCAGCGCCTGGACGCTGCGGCCGATGCCTTGGCCGCCACCCCGCTGGGCCAGATGACCGCGCAAGACCTGCAGCGCTGGGCGGTGGACTTCCCTGTGCCTGACAACACAACGCCTGTACCCACCTTGCTTGCGGGCCGCACCGTGGCCGTGGGGCGTGATGCTGCGTTTTGCTTTACCTACGCGGCCAACCTGCAAACGCTGGAGCAACTGGGCGCGCGCGTGGTGTTCTTCTCGCCCTTGGATGATGCCGCCTTGCCCGAATGCGACGCCGTGTGGCTGCCCGGCGGCTACCCCGAGCTGCACACCGACCGCATCGCAGCCAATACCGGCATGAAGGCCAGCCTGATGGCCCATGTGCTGCAGCGCAAACCCCTGTGGGCCGAGTGCGGCGGCATGATGGCGCTGTTCGAATCCATCACCCATACCGATGGCACCCAGCACCCCGTGTGGGGCCTGCTGCCCGGCCATGTCACGGTGCACAAGCGCCTGGCCGCACTGGGCCCGCAGCAACTGGTGGTGGACGGGCACACGCTGCGTGGGCACACCTTCCACTATTCCACCGTGCAAAGCGATGCCCCCGTGGTGTCGCGCACCTCGCGGCCCGATGAGCCCGTGGCCGCCGGTGCGGGCGAGGCGCTGTACCGCCTGGGCAGCATCCACGCCAGCTACTTCCACGCCTGGTTCCCCTCCAATTCGCTGGCGGTGGCGCGGCTGCTGGGTGGGGTGGCTGCGTGAGCCGCGCCATGCAAGTCAGCCGCTCTGAGCTGATCCTCGGCGGCCAGAAAAGCGGCAAGTCCCGCCGTGCCGAGTTGCTGGCGCGTGACTGGCTGGCCCAATCGCCCGCGCACCACGCCCTGCTCATCGCCACCGCCCAGCCGTGGGACGGCGAGATGCGCGAGCGCATTGCCCGCCACCAGCGCGACCGGGCCGAGCGCGTGCCCGGCCTGCAAACGCTGGAAGAACCCCGCGACCTGGCCACCGCACTGGCGCAGCACAGCACGGCGCACACGCTGGTGGTGGTGGACTGCCTCACGCTGTGGCTGACCCACTGGCTCATGCCTGCAGGCGATGAGGCTCTGGATTTAAAGCAAAAACAGGCTCTGGCGCTTGACTGGAAAGCGCAAGCAGCTCACTTTTTAATAGCGATTGAGCAAGCCCCAGGCCCTGTGGTGCTGGTGGGCAACGAGATTGGCCTGGGCGTCATCCCCATGGGCCGCGAAGTGCGTGCCTTTGTCGATGCGCTGGGCGTGCTCAACCAGCAAGTGGCGCAGGCGTGCGAACGCGTCACGCTGATGGCGGCTGGCTTGCCCCTGACCTTGAAAGAACCCTTGCGATGAAACCCACCCCCGTGCGCCGCATTCTGATGGTGCTGGCCATCGTGCTGTTTTTGCTGGTGCTGATGGTGTCACTGGCGCGCGCGCAGGGCGCTGCGGCGAATGCATCGCCCGCTGCCACGGGCGTGCGCGTCACAGACGACCGGGGCCGCACCGTGGCTTTGCCACAGGCGCCACAGCGCATCGTCAGCCTGCTGCCATCGCTGACCGAAACCGTCTGCGCGCTGGACCAGTGTCACCGCCTGGTGGGTGTGGACCGCTATTCCAATTACCCCGCCAGCGTGCAAAAGCTGCCCAAGGTGGGCGGTGGGCTGGACCCCAACATCGAGGCCATCGTGGCCCTGCGGCCCGACGTGGTGGTGATGTCCGTCTCATCCCGCGCGGGCGAGAGGCTGGAGGCGCTGGGCGTAAAAGTCGTCACGCTGGAGCCCAAGACCCATGCCGACGTGCAGCGCGTGCTGGCCACCATGGCCCGCCTGCTCGGCCAGCCGGACGATGCCGCGCGCAAGGTGTGGCGCGTGATCGATGCCGCTGTGTCTGCCGCCGCCCAGAGCCTGGCGCCCGAGGCGCGCAACACCCGCGTGTACTTTGAAGTGAGCCGGGGCCCCTACGGCGCGGGCGAGTCGTCGTTCATTGGCGAGACGCTCACGCGCCTGGGCGTGAAGAACATCGTGCCCGCATCGCTCGGGCCGTTTCCGCGCCTGAACCCCGAGTTTGTGGTGCGCGCCAACCCCGACCTCATCATGATGGGCAACCGCAGCATGCAAAGCATGGTGCCGTACCCGGGGTGGGACACCATCAAGGCTGTGCGCGAGCAGCGCGTGTGCGTGTTTGGGCCTGACGATTCAGACACCGTGGTGCGCCCCGGCCCCCGCATGGCCGAGGCGACTCGGCTGATGGCCCAGTGCATCAACGACAAGATGGCCCGCCAACCCAAGCCAACGGCGGCCCGGCCATGAGCGAATCCACCATGCCCCCAGCCGCTGCCCGCAGCCCCACGCCCCACGCCCGCATTGCCACGGCACGCCAGCGCGCGGCCTGGCTGTTGCTGGGCTTGATGGCGCTTTCCGTGTTGCTGGCGGGGTTGGGCGCCAGCGTGGGCAGCACGGGTTTTGATAGCGTGCTGCGCGTGGCCGACGACCCCCTGGCCGCTCGCATCGTGTGGGACATTCGCCTGCCGCGCAGCCTGGGCGCCTGGCTGGCGGGGGCCTTGCTGGGCCTGGCAGGCGCCGTGGCACAGGGGCTGTTTCGCAACCCGCTGGCCGACCCGTTCTTGCTGGGCAGTGCCTCGGGCGCATCGCTGGGTGTGGCCTCGGCCCTGGCGTTGTTTGGCGTGGCGCCTGCCACGGTGTGGCTTGCCAAGCTGGGCCTGACGGGCGCAGCCTTTGTGGGCGCCGTGTTGGCCGTGCTGCTCACGCTGCAACTGGCGCGGGGCGTGCAGCACACCCTGCGGCTGCTGCTGGCCGGCGTGATCGTGGGCGTGGTGCTGGGCGCCGTCAAAGACCTCATCACGCTGGCCGCGCCCGACATCATTCCGTCCATGCAGGGCTTTAACCTGGGCAGTGCGGGCTTCATTGGCTGGGCGTCTTGCGTGCTGATGGCAGCGGCTTGGTGCGTGTGCGCCTTGGCTGCGTGGGTGTTCAGCCGTGCACTGGATGGGCTGAGCCTGGGCGAGGCCACGGCCGCCAGCCTGGGCCTGCCGCTGGCCCCCATGCGCCTGGCGCTGGTGGTGGTGCTGGCCCTGGCCACTGGCACGGCCGTGGCGCAAACCGGGCTCATCGCCTTTGTGGGCCTGGCCGCGCCGCACCTGGTGCGCTCCATGGCCAAAGTCACCCACGCCTGGCTGGTGTTGCTGGCCAGCCTGATGGGCGGCGTGTTGCTGATGGGCGCCGACGTGCTGGCCCGCTGGGTGATTGCCCCGCAAGAGCTGCCGGTGGGCGTGCTCACCGCCGTGCTGGGCGGCGGCTACCTGTTGTGGCTGATGCACCGGCGCACCGGCCAAGGGGGCGTGCTGTGACCACGTTGCATGCTCCTCAATTGATAGCTATCCATGCCCACCAGATGGGCGCTAGCGTCGGTCCGTGCCCTGTACTGCAAGACATTCACCTGCCCGTGCTGGCGGGGTGCTGGACGAGCATCGTCGGCCCCAACGGCGCCGGCAAATCCACCCTGCTGCGCGCACTGGCGGGGCTGATGCCGCACACCGGTACGGTGCACCTTCTGGGCCGTGAGCTGGCCGACTGGCCCCGGCGCGACAAGGCGCGGGCGCTGTCGTGGCTGGGGCAGAACGAAGCGGCGGCGGACGACCTCACGGTGTATGACGTGGCCATGCTGGGCCGCCTGCCGCACCAGCCCTGGCTGGCCCCGCCCAGTGCCGCCGACCACGCCGCAGTAGAGCAAGCCCTGCGCGCCACCCACGCGTGGGACTGGCGCCAGCGCACGTTGGGCGGCCTCTCGGGCGGCGAGCGTCAGCGCGTGCTGCTGGCCCGCGCCCTGGCCGTGCAGGCGCAGGTGCTGCTGATGGACGAACCCCTGGCCAACCTCGACCCCCCCCACCAGGCCGACTGGCTGCTGCTGGTGCGCGCCCTGGTGGCCGAAGGCAAGACGGTGGTGAGCGTGCTGCACGAGGTATCGATGGCGCTGCAGGCGGATCATGTGGCCGTGCTGGCGCGCGGGCGCATCGTGCACCACGGCGCCGCGGCAGACCCCGACACACACCGCGCCGTAGAGCGCGTGTTTGACCACCGCATTGCCATCCACAGCGTGGCCGGGCAATGGATGGCGCTGCCGCGACTGCATCCCGCGGCTGCGCCGCCTTCCCCTGATTTGAACGAGAACCCATCCCATGCAAATTGAAGCCGCCCCCACAGAAAAGCGCTACGAAAAACCCGAGGGCGAACGCCGTGGCCTCATCATCGTCAACACGGGCGATGGCAAGGGCAAAAGCACGGCCGCCTTTGGCCTGGCCCTGCGCGCCCATGGCCGGGGCAAGGCCGTCAAGATTTACCAGTTCATGAAAGTGCCCACCGCCCGCTTTGGCGAGCACCGCATGTTCGAGCAGATCGGCATCCCCATCGAAGGGCTGGGCGACGGCTTCAGCTGGAAGAGCCAGGACCTGGAACATTCCGCCCAACTCGCCCGCGACGGCTGGGAAAAGGCCCGCGCCACCATCATGGGGGGCGAGCATTTCATGGTGGTGCTCGATGAGATCACCTACCCGCTGATTTACGGCTGGCTGCCGCTGGAAGGCGTGCTGCAAACCCTGCGCGACCGGCCCAAGGACGTGCACGTGGTGCTCACCGGCCGCCGCTGCCCCGAAGAGATCATCGAGCTGGCTGACACAGTGACCGAGATGAAGCTCATCAAGCACGCCTTCAAGGCAGGCGTGCCGGCACAGCGCGGCATTGAGGACTGAGCTGAGGTTTCGTCTTCGCACCCGGCAGCCTGGTGCGGTGCCGGTGCGGGCCAGTGACCGTCAACAGGCTTTTTTACAGCCCGTAGAACCCCTTGATGAAATCCCAGGCTTCTTGCGGGTCATCGGTATAGAGGAAGAGGCCCAGGTCTTGGGGCGAGATCGTGCCTTCTTCGACCATGGCTTCGAAATTGATGAGCTTCTTCCAGAAGGCCGTGCCAAACAGCACGATGGGCACCGGTTTGGCTTTGCCGGTTTGCACCAGCGTGAGCACTTCAAACAACTCGTCTAGCGTGCCAAAACCGCCGGGGAAGGCCACCAGCGCCTTGGCGCGCATCATGAAGTGCATCTTGCGCAGGGCGAAGTAGTGGAACTTGAAGGACAGCGACGGCGTGATGTACGGGTTGCCGTTTTGCTCATGGGGCAGGGCGATGTTCAGGCCCACGTTCATGGCACCCGTGTCGTGCGCGCCGCGATTGGCCGCTTCCATGATGCCGGGGCCGCCGCCGGTGCAGATGTACAGGCGTTCGGCTTCAGGCTTGCCATTGCTGTATTGCGCCACCAGGCGTGAGAACTGGCGTGCCAGGTCGTAATGGCGGGCGTTGCGCACGTCGCGCTTGGCCAGTGCGATGCGGGCTGCGTCGCCGCTGGCCTCGGCATCGGTCAAGCGCTGCTGGGCTGTCTCCGGGTCTACAAACCGGGCGCTGCCGAACACCACCACGGTGCTTTCAATGCCTGCTTCGGCCTGCCCCAGGTCGGGCTTGAGCATTTCGAGCTGGAAACGGATGCCGCGCGTTTCCCGGCGGAAGAGGAATTCAGGGTCAGCAAAAGCAATGCGATTGGCGTCGGCTTGCAGCGGGTTTCCGTTGGTGGTGTGTGCGTGCAGCTCTGCCCAGGCATCGGCCAGGCGGCGTTCGTTGAGTTGGGTGTTGGCTTCCATGGTCTTGGCGTCGGATAGGGTCACAAAAGGAATGGCGAGTGCTTTGGCGCGCGGCCTGTTTTGATAGTGAAAAGTGGCGTCAAGGCAGGTGTATCAAGCGCGATCTGCTATCAAGAATGTAGCGTTGTGCAGCCCGACGATGGTGAGCAGCAGTGAGCCCAGCAAGTGAGCAGCGGCGGTGCCCAGGGCCAGCAGGTAGCGCTGCTGCTGCAGCATGCCCACCACTTCGGCAGAAAAGCTGGAGAAGGTGGTGAGCGCGCCCAGAAAGCCGGTGACCAGCGCCAGGCGCCAGGCCGGGTCCAGCTGGGGCAGGGCCTGGAACACGGCCACACACACACCAATGAGGTAACCCCCGATGAGGTTGGCCACCAAGGTGCCCCAGGGGATCAACCCGCCGGGGCTGAGCCACAACCCCAGGCGCCAGCGGGCCAGAGCACCCAGGCTGGCACCGATGCAAATGGCAAGGGGAGCGATCATGGCGCGATTCTAGTGCTCAAGCGGGGGTGGATTCAGCACAATTTCGGGCTGCAAGCTCGTCCATCAAGCGCAAGGTGCTATCAAATCAGGAGCTTTTGCGGGGGCTACCGGTCGGGGCGCTGAGGTTGGGGGGCACGTTGTCATTGGCCTGCCGCGCACGAAACAGCGCCGCACGCATCAGAAAAATCGTGCTCACCGGCACGGTGATGGACACGAAGGCGGCAATCAGCAGGGCGTGCAGCGCCAGCTCGCCGCTTTCCATCGAAAAGTACAGCACTGAACCCCACACAATGCACCAGCAGGCCAGCGTCGAGATGATGGCCGGTGCGTGCACCCGCTCGAAGAAGGTGGGCAGGCGCAGCAGGCCGATGGTGCCCAGCAGCGCCAACCCGGCGCCCAGCAGCACCAGCGCCGCCACCAGCCATTCGGCCCACAGGGGCAGGGCAGCCACGGCAGCGGGGCTCATTCGATCACCTCGCCACGCAGCAGAAATTTGGCCATGGCCATGGTGCTCACAAAACTCAGCAGCGCCAGCAGAAGGGCGGCTTCAAAGTAGTTCTTGCTGCTGTAGTGCAAGCCCAGCACCAGCATGAGCAACATGCCGTTCAGCGCCATGCAGTCCAGCGCCAGCACGCGGTCTTGGGCCGAGGGGCCTTTGAGCATGCGCAGCAGCGCGCAACCCATGGCCAGCGCCAGCATGATGAGGGCCAGCGGCAGGGCCCATTGCAGCACGGGGGTCATTCAAAAATCTCCATGAGGGGGCGTTCGTAGCGCTGCTTGACATGGGCGATGACGGCCTCGGGGTCGTCCACCTCCAGCACATGCAGCAGCAGGGCGCTGCGGTCCAGCGCCAGCTCTGCCCAGACGGTGCCTGGGGTGATGCAGACAATCATGGCCAGCGTTGCCAGGGCGTTGGGGTCGCGCATCTCCAGGGGAATGCGCACAAAACGCGCCGAGTGCTTTCGGGAACTGGGCCGCAGCAGCAGCCGCACCACGGCCATGTTGGACTGGGTGGTATCAACCACCACCGTGCAGGCCAGCTTGAACGCTGCCCAAGGGCTGTGGATGTGCACTGGCAGCGGGCGCAAACCGGCCGTGAGGCGGGGAATGGCCAGGGCCAGCAGCGTGCCGAGCAAGATGTGCCCTGCACTCATCGAACGGTTGAGCAGCAGCCACAGCACCAGCAGCGCGATAGACAGCACGGGCGTGGGCAAGAGGGCGTGGACGATGCGTTTCATGGCCTGGTTTCTTGCTGCGACCCTGCGGGTGCGGCCGTGGGGTTGGGAACGGGCTGGGCAGACATGACGGCACGGATGTAACCCGCCGGTGCATGCAGCGCGTTGGCGGTGGCCTCGGTGTAGCGCAGCACGGGCCCGGCCTTCCAGGCCAGGGCTGCGCACATCAGCACCAGCAGGGCCACTGGTAGGCCTTCCATTACCAGCAGCTTGGGTGCAGCGCGGTCGTGGGCCGACCAGAAATGCAAGACACCCACCCGTGTGAGCGCCACCAGGGCGAACAGGCCCGACACCAGCATCAACCCCACCATGACCCAGCTGCTCATGGCCAGCGGGGCACCCGCGGCGCCCAGGCCCAGCGGGTTGAGCAGGGCGTGGATGAGCGCAAATTTGCCGATGAAGCCCGACAGCGGCGGAAGTCCTGCGACCACCAGCGTGCAGGTGATGAAGGCCAGCCCCAGAAATGCGGCCGCAGCGGGAATGACCTCGCCGATCACTTCCTGTTCATCGTCGTCCAGCGGCGCAGAGGCGCTGTGCACCAGGTCGGCCGAGAGGAAGGGGGCGTCGTCCTTGCGTTCATAGGGGGCCACGCTGAAGCCGTCGTTGCGCCAGCGCTCAATCAGGTCGGTGAGCAGGAACAGCGCACTCACGGCCACGGTGGAGCTGAGCAGGTAGTACAGCAGGCCCCCGGTGAGCTGGTTGTGGCCCATGCCCACGGCCGCCAGCAGCGTGCCCGATGAACTGATGGCGGCAAAGCCCGCCAGGTGCCCCAGCCGCTGCGAGCCCAGCATGCCCACCGCGCCAAATGCCATGGTCACCATGCCGCCACCCACCAGCCAGGCACTGCCGAACTGGGCCGAGGGGCCGGCATCGGGGCTGAACAGCAAGGTCCACAGGCGCAGGATGACGTACACGCCCACCTTGGTCATCAGCGCAAACAGTGCGCCTACTGGGGCGGTGGCGGCGCTGTAGGCGGGCACCAGCCAGAAGTTGAGCGGCCACAGGGCTGCCTTGATGAGAAAGGCCACGCCCAGAATGGCGCAGGCAGCGTGCAGCAGCCCCCGGTCGGTGCTGGCCACGCCGGCGATGCTGCGGGCAAGGTCTGCCATGTTGAGCGTGCCGGTGATGCCATACAGCATGGACGCGCCGATCAGGAACAGCGAAGACGCCGCGAGGTTGATGGCGATGTAGTGCAGGCCCGCAGACACGCGCGGGCGGCCCGAACCGTGCAGCAGCAGGCCGTACGAAGCGGCCAGCATGATCTCGAAAAACACGAACAGGTTGAACAGATCTGCCGTGAGAAACGCCCCGGCCAGCCCCATCAGCTGTAGCTGGAACAGGGGATGAAAATGCACACCGGCCCGGTGCCAGCGTGCGCTGGCGTAGGCGGCTGCGGCCAGTGCCACGCTGTAGCACAGCACCAGCATCATGGCCGAGAGCCTGTCCAGCGCCAGCACAATGCCAAAGGGCGCCGGCCAGTTGCCCGGCAGGTAGATGCCCAGGCTGCCCGGCATGCCCGGTTGCTTGGCCTGCAGCAGCAACAGCACCGTGACCAGCAGCCCCAGCGCGGTGGAGCCCAGGTTGAGGGCCACCTTGCTGCGCTGCTGCTCTTCGCGCAGCAACAGCATCAGCCCCGCCGTCAGCAGTGGCAGCACGATGGGAACCAGGATGAGGTGCGGCATCCAGTGCGAGGCCACGAAAGAGAGGACGGCGTTCATGGCTGGCGCCCTCCGGGGCTGGCTAGCCCGGAAGGAGAGGGCTGCGGCGTGCCTTGCCCTTGCCCCGCTGGGGTGGAGCGAGGAAGGGCGTCGTGGTACGAGTCTTGGTAGGAGTCATGCCAGTCGCCTGCATCTTCGGCGTGTGTGCCATCCACATGGTCGGTGCCCGCCAGGCCGCGCGATGCCAGCAAGACCACCAGGAAAAGGGCCGTCATGGCGAAGCCGATGACGATGGCCGTGAGGGCCAGCGCCTGGGGCATGGGGTCGGCATAGTGCGCCAGGTCTTGCGGCAGGCCGGGCTGCAGCACAGGCTCCTTGCCGATGGCCAGGCCCAGCCGCCCCATGCTGAAGATGAACAAATTGACCGCGTAGGACAGCAGCGCCAGACCCATGATGACCTGGAAGGTGCGGGGACGCAGCAGCAGCCAGACACCCGAACCAGTGAGTACCCCGATGGCCAGGGCCAAAACCATTTCCATCATTGGCCTCCTTGGGGATGGGGTGTGAAGGGCGTGCGGGCCGCTGTGGGCGCAACCGGTGAATCCATCGGTGGAACTGTCGTTGTACTTGTGGATGCAGCTTCGGCGGCCTCGGCTTCGTCTGCCTGCAAGCGCGCGTGGAATCGGTGGCTGCGCACCGATTGGTGGGCAATGGCCGTGAGGATGAGCAGGGTGGATCCCACCACCAGTGTGAACACGCCGATGTCAAAGAACAAGGCGCTGGCGATGTACACCTCGCCCACCCACGGCCAGTAGAAGTGGGCGGTGTGGCTGGTCAGGAACGGATAACCAAACCACCAGGAGCCCAGCCCCGTGGCCAGGGCCACGAGCATGCCGGTGCCAATCCAGCGGCGGGGGTAGAGCGCCAGATGGGCTTCCACCCAGGTTGTGCCTGAAACGATGTATTGCAGCAGCAGCGCTACCGAAAACAGCAGCCCGGCCACAAAGCCGCCGCCCGGCTCGTTGTGCCCGCGCATGAACAGGTAGACCGCCACCAAGGTGGCAAAGGGCAGCAGCAGCCGCACCAACACGGCAGGCACGGTCAAATAGCCCACAGCGGTGTCGGCGGTCTGGCGCGGGTTGGCCAGGTCGGTGGCCACATCCGGCGGCAGGGCGCGCTGTTGCGGTGGCAGGTCCATGACCTCACGCGCGGGCCGGAAGCGCCGCAGAAGGGCATACACCGTGAGGGCCACGATGCCCAGCACGACAATTTCTCCGAAGGTGTCGAAGCCCCGGAAGTCCACCAGCATCACGTTGACCACGTTGGTGCCACCGCCCTCGCTCAGTGCCCGCTCCAGGAAGAAGGTGGAAGTGCTTTCAGGGAAGGGGCGGCTCATCATGGCCAGCGCCAGCACCGTCATGCCCCCGCCGGCCGCTATGGCCAGGGCCATGTCACGCCAGCGGCGCAGCAGGGTGCGTCGCTCCTGCGCCTGGGAGGAGGGGCGCAGATTTTCGTCACGCTTGGGTAACCAGCGCAGTCCCAGCAGGATCAGGATGGTGGTGACCACCTCCACCACGATCTGTGTGAGTGCCAGGTCGGGCGCAGAGAACCACAGGAACGTGATGCACACGCAAAGCCCCGCAGCCCCGGCCAGCGTCAGGGCCGCCAGGCGGTGGTATTTGGCCTGCCATGCGGCCGCCAAAGCGCAGGTGCCGCCAATCACCCAAAGCACCGCAAAGACGGGCGACAGTGGCAGGCCAGCGCGGTTGCCAATGTGCAGGCCGCGCAACCAAAGCGGCCAGCTGCTGGCCACCACGGCGGCTGCAACCAGCCACAGCATCTGCCACTGAAGCCGCTTGGTGGACAGGGCGCGGCGGCCATTGCGCCCGCCCAGGCTCAGGCGTGCGAGGCCCCCCGCAAACAGGCGTTCGCCGTCAATCCGGTGCATCAGCGGTGGGGCGTCCAGCATGCCTTTGGCGCGCTGCCAACGCAGCAGGGCATACAGCACGATTCCGCCTGCCAGCGCCACCAGGCTCATCACCAGCGGCATGTTCACCCCATGCCAGATGGCCAGGCTGTATTCAGGCAAGTCGCCGCCCACCACGGGCCGTGCTGCCGCTGCCAGGAAGGCGCCGACCGACCATGCGGGCAGCGTGCCCACAATCACGCACACCAGTACCAGCAGTTCCACGGGCACGCGCATCCAGTGCGGGGGCTCGTGGGGCGTGAGGGGAAGATCGGTGGCGCGTGGGCCCCAAAACACGTCTACCGTGAAACGCAGTGAATAGGCCACGCTGAACATGCCCGCCACCGTGGCGGCCACGGGCAGCAGCCACTGCAACCAGGGGGTGGCGTCTACCAGCACGGCTTCGGCAAAGAACATCTCTTTGGACAAAAAGCCGTTGAGTAGCGGCACCCCCGCCATGGCGGCACTGGCCACCATGGCCAGCGTGGCGGTGATGGGCATCATGCTGCGCAGGCCCGACAGGCGGCGGATATCGCGCGTGCCGGTTTCGTGGTCAATGATGCCCACGGCCATGAACAGCGACGCCTTGAAGGTGGCGTGGTTCATGATGTGGAACACGGCGGCCACGGCGGCCAACGGGCTGTTCAGGCCCAGCAGCAGGGTGATGAGGCCCAGGTGGGAGATGGTCGAATAGGCGAGCAGCCCTTTGAGGTCGTTCTGGAACATGGCCGCATAGCCGCCAATCAGCAAGGTGCACAAGCCCGCACCGCCCACCAGCCAGAACCAGGGCTCGGTGCCGCTGAGCACCGGCCACAGCCGTGCCAGCAAAAAAACCCCCGCCTTGACCATGGTGGCCGAGTGCAGGTACGCCGACACGGGGGTGGGCGCAGCCATCGCACGCGGCAGCCAGAAGTGAAAGGGGAACTGCGCGCTCTTGGTGAGTGCGCCCATCAAAATCAACACCAGCGCCGTGAGGTACAGCGGATGCGCCTGGATTTTGGCGGCCGAGGCCAGCACTGTGTCCAGGTCATAGCTGCCCACGATGTGGCCGAGCACCAGCATCCCCGCCAGCATGCACAGCCCGCCCGTGCCGGTGACCGTGAGCGCCATGCGGGCGCCTCGCCTGGCGTCTTTGCGGTGGTGCCAATACCCAATCAGCAAAAATGAGAACAGGCTGGTCAGTTCCCAGAACAGTGCGATCTGGATCAGGTTGCCCGACAGCACCACGCCCACCATGGAGCCCATGAAGGCAAGGAAGAACGAGAAGAAGCGCGGCACCGGGTCGGCCGCCGACATGTAGTAGCGCGCATAGAGCACCACCAGGCTGCCCACCCCCAGAACCAGCAAGCAGAACATCCAGGCAAACCCGTCCAGCCTCAGCGTCAGGTTCAGCCCCAGCTGGGGAATCCATTCAATGTGCTGAATCAGCACGCCGCCATTGGCAATGTCTGGAAAGTACAGAGCCGCCTGGATGGCGCAAAACACCGCGAGGAGACCCGCCAAGGTGGACTCGGTGTTCCGCGCATTGGTCGGCAGGATGGCAGCCAGCAGGCTGCCAATGAATGGGAGGAGTACGAGGGTGGTCAAAGACATGCGCGGCCCATTCTATATTGATCCGGCACGGTTTATTGCAGAGTCCCGATGCCGTTCAACTTGAGCCCGTCGAGGGGCTTCGACACCTCAGCCCGAGCAAGGTTTACGAATAAAGCCTGCCGGATCAATAAGGTAGGCATTCGCACTGAAAAAATAGGGCGGTATGGGCTTGGGCCATTGCTCCGCCCGAGCAGTCACGGCACTGCGAAGCTGCGCGCACCGCGTCGCACGCACCCTCTCGTAACCCTCGCGGAAAGGAGCGAGGCTTTCTTTTGACGCAGTAAGGGCTGCTACGCCCTGAGCTCAGGGCTAGGGCTGCGCAGCAGGTTGCTGGCTTGCAGGATCGGCGGCCTGACTTGCGGGCGAAGCACTTTTGGTTGGTGTCTGCCGTGGTGCTGTACCTTCTTTGTTCTTGGCTTTGGCTTGTGCCCTGGCCCAGGCTGCCGCATTGAAGCGTTTGCCTTGTACGGTCAGCCCGCCTGCCGAGAACTTGGTTGCCGTCTTGTCGCCGATACCTTTGACGCGCTCAATCAAGTCAGCCCAGTCTTTGAACTCGCCCTTCTCGCGTTCGGCCAGGATCCGTTGGGACAAGCCCGGGCCAATGCCGTTGATGCCGTCCAGGTCTGCCTCGGTGGCCTGGTTGACATCCACGGCAGCAAAGGCCACGGCGGCAAAAAAGAAAGCGATGCAGAAAAAGAGTTTTTTGAGCATGGTGATCGGCCTGAAAACGAAAACTGACAAGGAGCGTGCTGGTACGCCGGGCTCAGAGTTCTTCCACCCGGCGTGCGGGGTAGCTGTCCCAAGTCTGGCAACCGGGGCATTGCCAGAAATGCTGGCGGGCTTCAAAACCACAGGCGGCGCAGCGGTAGCGAGTCAGCGGTTTCACCGCATGTTCCAGAGCGCGCTGGATCTGTGGGTGGAATTCTTCATGTTCCAGCTTCTCTGTCGACAACCATTTGGCCGCCGCGACCAGGGAGCGCTCCTTGTCCAGGTGCTGCACATACCTCACCCGCGCGGTGGCTTGGGTGGCGTCATTGGCGGCTTCCATGGCCACGATGCTTTCCAGAACATCCAGGCTGGGCGATTGCTCGTAGTGTGCTACCAGCCGTGCATGCACTTCGGCCTGGCGGCCAGTGGCGTTGCCAGCCTCCACCAGCAGCGGGGCGGCCAAGGGCAGGGCGGCGGGTGCCCGTTCGCCCAGCGTCTGCAGGGTGGCCAGCACGGCATCCGGCTGGCCCATCAGTTGCTGTAGCCGTGCCAACTCAATGCGGGCCCGGGCAGCGTCGGGCGCAGCCGCAATGGCTTGTTCAAGCAGCGCCTTCGCACCTGCACGATCACCTTGCACGCTCAGCGCCAGGGCTTGCTCACAGAGGTAATGGGCTTGTCGGGTGCTGAAGTCACCCTGGTCTGCTGCATGCATTTTTTGAGCAATGCTGGCTGCGTGCGACCAGTCGCGTGAACGTTCGTAAATGGCCAGCAAGGCAAGCCGTGCCTGGGCCTCGAAGGGCGTGCCCTCCAGGCGGTTGAGGGCGTCCTCGGCGCGGTCGAGCAAGCCGGCCTTCAGAAAATCAAGGGCCAGGGCGTGCTGGGCACGTTCCCTGTCGGCCGGTGTCAGGTCGCCACGCGAGAGCAGGTGCTCGTGCACACGCACCGCCCGGTCGTACTCACCACGGCGGCGAAACAGGTTGCCCAGCGCAAAGTGAAGTTCCGAGGTGTCGGGGTCGTTCTGCACGGCCTCGATGAAGGCATCAATCGCTTGGTCCTGCTGCTCGTTCAGCAGAAAGTTCAGGCCCTTGAAGTAGGCCTTCGGGGCTCTGCGGTTTTCTGCACGCAGCTGGCGCAGATCGAACCGCGAGGCCAGCCAGCCCAGCACAAAGGCCAAGGGCAGCCCCAGCAGCATCCAGGTTGCATCAAATTCCATGAACGGGCGGGTATTCGTTAGGTGCAGGGGGAACTGCTGGAGCAGACGCTGTGGTCTGTGCTGGGGGCGTGGTTGCCGCCGTTTGCTGCGCCTTCAGCGCGATGTTGCGATGCCGCCACCAGCGCGGCACCATGCCAAGCACCCCGGTGACCAGCCCCGCTGCAAACGCAGTCAGCACCACCAACACCAGTGGCGCCCGCCATTGCGTGCCAAAGAAGAAGTGAACGGTGGCGTCTTGCTGGTTGTTCAGCGCAAACGCAAACAGGGTAAAGAAAATGGCCGCTTTCAGCAGCCACAGCAGGTATTTCATGGTGTCCCCGGTGGTGCGGAGATTCTACGTGCAGCGCCTGGGCTGACTGTCTGGGCCGCCTCAGCGTTATTTTCGAGCGCTGTGGAGAAGTATGAATGCTCAAAATTTAATAGAAATTGCCTGCAGCGCCCGTGAATAAAGCGCGAGGTGCTATGAATTTTGATGCTGCTTACCTGCCATGCGGTGGCATGCTAGTGTCCTGAGTTAAAAATTCATTGAATTATTTTCCCTGATGGCAATCATTCGTGTAGGGTGTTACACGACGAGGTGGCCATGAGCGGAAGACCAAAGACTCCATTGGTGTTGAGCGCAACGGAGCGAGAGCAATTGATTGCGTTGACCAAGCGCCGTAAGACCGCGCAGGCCTTGGCCCTGCGCGCGCGCATCGTGCTCGCGTGCGCTGAGGGCCTGGACAACAAGGTGGTGGCAGCGCGCCAGCGGGTCACGCAGCAGACGGTTTCCAAGTGGCGGGGCCGTTTTGTTGAACTGCGCTTGGAGGGTTTGCTGGATGCGCCGCGCCCTGGCGCTCCGCGCACGATTGAAGATGAGCGCGTCGATGCAGTGATCGCCAAGACGCTGGAGTCTGTGCCAGTTGGCGCGACTCACTGGAGTAGCCGCACCATGGCCCGCGCAATGGGCATGTCACAGACGGCTGTGAGTCGAATCTGGCGGGCTTTCGGTTTGCAGCCGCACCGCCAGGAGACGTTCAAACTCTCCAGTGATCCGTTTTTTGTCGAAAAGGTCCGCGACATTGTCGGCCTGTACATGGACCCGCCACTCAAGGCGATGGTGTTGTGCGTGGATGAGAAGAGTCAAATACAGGCATTGGACCGCACACAGCCGATCTTGCCGCTGATGCCGGGCATCCCTGAGCGCAGAACCCACGACTACATGCGCCATGGAACGACGACGCTGTTTGCGGCACTGGACATTGCCACGGGCCAAGTGATTGGAGAGTTACACCGGCGCCATCGCAGCACGGAGTTTTTGCAGTTCCTGCGCTCCATTGAAGCGAATGTGCCAGCCCAGTTGGATGTGCATTTGGTGATGGACAACTACGGCACGCACAAGACCCCTGCGGTCAAGGCATGGTTTGCAAGACATCCCAGGTTCCACGTGCACTTCACGCCCACCTCCGCGTCCTGGCTCAATCAGGTGGAGCGTTGGTTTGCAACCCTGACCGAGAAGTGCATCCGTCGCGGCACACACCGATCGACAAGACAGCTTGAGCAGGCAATCCACCAATACCTGGAGTTGAACAATTCAGATCCCAAACCGTTCGCGTGGGTCAAGTCTGCCGATGACATCCTGGCGAGTATCGAGAGATTTTGTCTGCGAATTTCTAACTCAGGACACTAGCGGCGTGCCAGATCTGCCGCGCTTTGCCGGACTGCCCGTACCGCGTGTGGTTTTCGCAGCGCTGATCTTTGAACAGGTTCTTGGGGCTGCTCAAGGTTGCACGTCGAGGGGCTGGGTGCGCTGGTCTACCGCTTCGCGCAGGGCTTTGCCTGGCTTGAAGTGGGGTACGCGCTTTTCAGGGATCGCCACGGCTTCGCCGCTGCGGGGATTGCGGCCCATGCGAGGAGGGCGGTGATTGACGGAAAAACTGCCAAAGCCCCGAATCTCGATCCGATGGCCTTTGACCAAGGCTTCGCCCACGGCGTCCAGGATGGTCTTGACGGCGAATTCAGCGTCCTTGTGCGTGAGTTGGCCAAAGCGGGCGGCCAGTTCTTCGACGAGGTCAGAGCGGGTCATGGAGTCTTGGGGCATCGCGTTATCCAATGAGAACGGGCGCATAAGAAACCCACCACGCCGGGAAATTTGAGGTTTCCCGAGCGGCGGGCACTTGTGCGCCCGATGTTGCCAGCTGGCCGGTTACCCGGCCAGAAGCGGCTTTACTTTTCCGAATTGTCCAGCTTCGCGCGCAGCAGGGCGCCCAGGCTGGTCGTGCCGGCGCTTTCGCGGCTCGATTGCTGGCTCAGGCTGGCCATGGCTTCTTGCTGGTCAGCTTGGTCCTTGGCCTTGATCGACAGCTGGATGTTGCGGGTCTTGCGATCCACGTTCACCACCACGGCTGTCACTTCGTCGCCTTCCTTCAGCACATTGCGGGCATCTTCCACGCGGTCGCGGGAGATTTCCGAAGCGCGCAGGTAGCCGACGATGTCGTCGCCCAGGTCGATTTCAGCGCCACGGGCGTCCACGGTCTTGACCTTGCCGGTCACCGTCTGGCCCTTGTCGTTCACCGTCACGAAGGTGGTGAACGGGTCGCCGTCGAGCTGCTTGATGCCCAGGGAGATACGCTCGCGGTCCACGTCCACGGCCAGCACGATCGCCTCGACTTCCTGGCCCTTCTTGTAGTTGCGAACAGCGGCTTCGCCGGGCTCGTTCCAGGACAGGTCGGACAGGTGCACCAGACCGTCGATGCCGGCAGCCAGACCCACGAACACGCCGAAGTCGGTGATGGACTTGATCGGGCCCTTCACGCGGTCACCGCGCTTGGTTTCCTGAGCAAACTCTTGCCATGGGTTGGCCTTGCACTGCTTCATGCCCAGGCTGATACGGCGCTTGTCTTCGTCGATTTCCAGAACCATGACTTCGACTTCGTCGCCCAGCGAAACCAGCTTGGCGGGAGCGATGTTCTTGTTGGTCCAGTCCATTTCAGACACGTGCACCAGGCCTTCGATGCCGGGTTCGAGTTCGACGAACGCGCCGTAGTCGGCAATGTTCGTGATCTTGCCGAACAGGCGAGTGCCTTGGGGGTAGCGGCGGTTCACGCCCATCCATGGGTCGTCGCCCATTTGCTTCAGGCCCAGGGACACGCGGTTCTTTTCGGTGTCGAACTTCAGGATCTTGGCAGTGATTTCCTGACCAGCGGTCACCACTTCGGATGGGTGACGCACGCGACGCCATGCCATGTCGGTGATGTGCAGCAGGCCGTCGATGCCGCCCAGGTCCACGAATGCACCGTATTCGGTGATGTTTTTGACCACGCCTTGAACGATGGAGCCTTCTTTCAGGGTTTCCATCAGCTTGGCGCGTTCTTCGCCCATGGAAGCTTCCACCACAGCGCGGCGGCTCAGCACCACGTTGTTGCGCTTGCGGTCCAGCTTGATGACCTTGAATTCCATGGTCTTGTTTTCGTACGGCGTCAGATCCTTGATCGGACGTGTATCGATCAGCGAACCGGGCAGGAATGCGCGGATGCCGTTGACCAGAACGGTCAGGCCGCCCTTGACCTTGCCGCTGGTCGTGCCAGTGACGAATTCGCCGGATTCCAGGGCCTTTTCCAGGCTCATCCAGGAAGCCAGACGCTTGGCGGTGTCACGCGACAGGATGGTGTCGCCGTAACCGTTTTCGATGGAGCCGATGGCCACCGAAACGAAGTCACCGACTTGGACTTCAACTTCGCCCTTGTCGTTCTTGAACTCTTCCAGCGGCACGTAGGCTTCGGACTTGAGGCCGGCGTTCACGACCACGAAGTTGTGCTCAACGCGCACGACTTCAGCGGTGATGACTTCGCCTGGGCGCATTTCCGTACGCTGCAAGGATTCTTCAAAAAGGGCGGCAAAAGATTCGGACATGTGTTTCCTTGCCACAAACAGGATTCCGGTAGCACCATTGCTACCGTTTTTATAGCTGCTTGCGGTGGTTTTTTGCGGTGTGACCGCGGGTTAAGTTAAAAAACCAAACCGCCTGTGCGCTGACGCGCGGTAGGGGCGGAATGGGCTTGGCAGGGCCTTGCGACCCGCCTTGTCAGCCTTGCGCAGGGGCTGCGAAAGGTTGACGCTCCAGCCACCAGTTCATCACCTGATTGACGGCTTGTTCAATCGTCAAAGTGGAGTTGTCCAGGACCAAAGCATCTTGCGCTGGCTTGAGAGGAGCCACGCTGCGGGAACTGTCCCGTGCGTCGCGCGCTTCCAAATCGGCACGAAGGTCGTCGATGTTAGCTTGAAAACCCTTTGAAATCAACTGTTTATACCGCCGCTCGGCCCGGCAGGCTGCACTGGCAGTCAAAAACACCTTCAAAGGGGCGTCTGGGAAGATCACGGTGCCCATGTCGCGCCCGTCTGCCACCAGACCGGGCAGGCGCTGGAAGCCGTGTTGCAGGTCTACCAGCGCCGTGCGAACAGAGGGCAGGGCAGACACGCGTGATGCGTTCATGCCCGCCTCTTCGGTGCGGATAGCATCGGTCACGTCTTCATTGCCCAGATAAACACGGCCACCGTCAAAGCGCACTGGCAAGCTCTTGGCCAATTGGGCGATGGCTGTTTCATGGGCTGGATCAATCACCAAGCCCGCCTGGAGTGCTGCGTAGGCCGTGATGCGGTACATGGCCCCAGAATCGAGAAAGTGGTACCCGAGGCGCTTGGCAACTTCTGCCGCGACGGTGCCCTTGCCGGAAGCGGTAGGGCCGTCAATACAGATCACTGGAATGCGCTGAGCGGGCAGCACAGCGGTGCCGAGGAAGGCCTCGAAGTAATCCGGAAAAGTCTTGGCCACGCATTTGGGGTCTTCAATGCGCACCGGCAACTGGGCGGGGTTGAAGGTCGCCAGTGAGAAGCACATTGCCACCCGGTGGTCGTCATAGGTGTGGATGCTTGCGGCTTTCCAGTGCTCAGCGCTGGCAGGTGGCGTGATCTGGATGTAATCGGCGCCTTCCTGCACGGTGGCCCCCAGCTTGCGCAGCTCATTGGCCATGGCCGCAATACGATCGGTTTCCTTGACGCGCCAGCTGGCAATGTTGCGCAAGGTGGTGGTGCCCGTGGCGTAGAGCGCCATCACGGCCAGGGTCATGGCTGCGTCAGGGATGTGGTTGCAGTCCAGATCAATGGCCTTGAGGGGCCATGCACCCCGCTGCACCTCCAGCCAGTTGGGGCCGCCGGTGACTTTGGCGCCCATGGCCTGGGCTGCTTCCACAAAGCGGATGTCGCCCTGGATCGAGTCCAGCCCCACGCCTTGAATCTTGATGGAGTTTGAGGCTTCAGCGCTTGATGCTATTGCGCCAAGTGCTATGAAATAGCTAGCAGAAGAGGCATCCGCCTCCACGTAGATGCTGCCGGGCGACTGGTACTGGCTGCCTGCAGGGATGGTGAACCGCTGCCAGTTGTCGTGGTGGACCTGAATGCCGAACCGCGCCAGCAACTGCAGGGTGATGGCGATGTAGGGCTTGGAGATTAGCTCTCCCACCACTTCAATGTGTACAGCGGTCTGGGTGGCGACCAAGGGCAGCGCCATGAGCAGCGCTGTGAGGAACTGGCTCGACACATCCCCACGCACCTGGATGGGATGGTTCAGTGCCAGTGCAGGAACTCCGTTGCTGTGCGCGATGCGCAGCGGAGGGTAGCCGGGATTGCCCAGGTAGTCGATGTGGCAGCCCAGTTGCCGCAGGGCATCCACCAGGTCGCCAATGGGGCGTTCGTGCATGCGCGGCACGCCCGAGAGTTCAAACTCGCCACCCAGCAGCGCCAGCGCAGCGGTCAGTGGGCGCATGGCCGTGCCTGCATTGCCCATGAACAGGCTGCAGGGCGACACGGGCTTGCGTCCACCCAAGCCGGTAATGCGCACCGTGCTACCTGATTCTTCGACTTCGCAACCAATCTGGCGCAAGCCGTCCAGCATGACGCGCGTGTCGTCTGATGCCAGCAAGTCGTACACCGTGGTGGTGCCCAGGCTCAAAGCGGAGAGCAGAAGAACCCGGTTGGAGATGCTTTTGGAGCCGGGCAGCAGCACTTCACCCGCAGCCGCATCCAGCGCGGGGAGATCAAGGAAAGCGGTAGTGAACATTTAAGGTTGCTTGGATGTGCGTTGTGCACCCATGCGCCAGTGGGCGCGGGTTTCGCTGGCCAGGGTGAGCATGTCTTCCAGTGCCTGGGCGTTGCCACTGGAGATGGCTTGTTCCAGCTGCGCCAGCGCTTGCTGAAAGAGCTTGGATTGCGCCAGCAGCTCATCACGGTTGGCCAGCATGATGTCGCGCCACATCTTCGGCTCGCCAGCCGCGATGCGTGTGAAGTCCCGGAAACCAGGGCCGGCCAATGACAGGTAATCGTCCCCCTCGGGCTGGCCGGTGAGGGTGTTCATCATCGCGAATGCCAGCAGGTGGGGCAGGTGGCTGACGGCAGCAAAAGCGCTGTCATGCGACTCAGGCGACATGCTGCTCACCCGGCAGCCAATGGCTTGCCACACTTCTTGCGCCTGCAGCAACTGCGCGGTGAGTGTGCGTTCGGTCGGGGTCAGAATGACCTGACGGCCGTAATACAGCTCAGCGTCTGCATGTTCCACCCCTGCCACTTCGCGGCCAGTGATGGGGTGTGCTGGCACAAAGGAACCCACCTGATCACGCAGCGCACGCCGTGCAGCCTGCACCACGTCGGCCTTGGTGGAACCCACATCCATGATCAGCATTTGAGGTGTGACCAAATGCTTGATGGCCTTGAGCGTGGCTTCGGTCGCAGCCACAGGCACGGCCACCAGCACGATGTCAGCGCCTGCTACGGCGAGCAGGGCGGAGGGAGCCTCTACATCGATGACGCCGAGCTGGCGAGCCCGGTCGGTGGTGGAAGGCGACTTGCTGTACCCCACGACCCGCTTCACCAGCCCGGCCTTTTTCAGCGCCAAGGCGAAGGAGCCGCCCATGAGGCCGCAGCCGATCAATCCCAGTTGTTCAAACATGGATCGACTCTCCTCACGCAGTGACCGGGTAGGTACCCAGCACTTTGTAGAAGGCGCACAGGCTGCGCAGTTCTTCCAGCGCCCGGCCTACATGGGGCTGTGCGGGATGCCCGTCCAGGTCGATGTAGAAATAGTATTCCCACTGACCGGTGCGCGCGGGGCGCGACTCAAACCGAGTCATGGATACCCCATGGTTCTTCAGCGGCACCAGCAGGTCATGCACAGCTCCGGGCCGGTTGGGCACCGAAACAATCAGGCTGGTGCAATCTTTGCCGGAAGGTGGTGGGGTCTGCAGCGTGTGCGGCAGGCAAATGATGGCAAACCGCGTGCGGTTGTACGCATCGTCCTGGATGGCGTGCGACACGATGTGCAAGCCAAACTGACTGGCAGCCCGTTCGCTGGACAACGCGGCCCAGGCCGGATTGGTGGTGGCCAGGCGTGCGCCTTCTGCATTGCTGGAGACGGGGCGGCGCTCTGCATGCGGCAAGTGCTTGGAAAGCCATGCCTGGCATTGGGCCAAGGCCTGGGGGTGCGCCAACACCGCTTCGATGTTGTCCAGAGAATTGGTAGTGCGCAGCAGGTTGTGGCGCACCAGCAAGCTCACCTCGCCCACCACATGGGTAGGGGTGTGCAGGAACAAATCCAGTGAACGAGTGACCACGCCTTCGGTGGAGTTTTCAACGCCCACCACGCCGTACTGGGCACTGCCTGCGGCGGTGGCGTGAAAGACTTCGTCGAAGTTGGCGCAATACATCAAGTCGGCCGCGCCGCCAAAGAACTCGATGGCTGCCTGCTCGCAGAAAGTGCCTTCTGGCCCCAGCACGGCGACACGCTGGGGCGATTCAAGCGCCAGGCAGGCCGACATGATTTCGCGCCAGATGGCCGCCACATGCGCGCCCTTGAGTGGGCCTGGGTTGGCTGTGGTGATCTTTTCAATGACCTGGGCAACGCGATCTGGCCGGAAGAATGGCGTGCCTTCGCGCTTCTTGACCTCGCCCACTTGCTCGGCCACCAGCGCCCGCTGGTTCAGCAGCGAGAGCAGTTGCTGGTCGATGGTGTCGATCTGCACGCGCAGGCTGGCGAGATCAGGGGATGCTTGCGGAGTATTCATGGGTGGGGGCGTGGGTGGCAGCCGCTCAGGCGTGCTTTTGTTCAAATTCTCGCATGTAGGTCACCAGCGCCTGAACGCCCTCCAGGGGCATGGCGTTGTAGAGGCTGGCACGCATACCGCCCACGGACTTGTGGCCCTTGAGTTGCAGCAGACCGCGTTCGCGGGCTCCGGTCAGGAATGCCTCGTTGCGGCTTTCATCGCGCAGGAAAAACGGGATGTTCATGCGCGAGCGGCAGTTCACTGCCACTTTGTTCACGTAAAACTGGGAGTTGTCGATGGCGCTGTAAAGCAACTCGGCCTTGGCAAGGTTGCGCTGCTCGATGGCGGCGATGCCCGCCAAACCACCTTCGCGCTGGCGCTTGAGCCACTGGAAGGTGAGGCCGGCCATGTAGATGCCCCAGGTGGGCGGTGTGTTGTACATCGACTGGTTGTCCGCGACGATCTTGTAATCGAACGCGCTGGGGCAGATCGGCAGGGCGTGCCCGAGCAGGTCTTCGCGCACAACCACCAGCGTCAGGCCGGCGGGGCCGAGGTTCTTTTGGGCGCCGCCGAACGCGACCCCCACGCGCGACCAGTCCACACCGCGCGAGGCCACGTGGGAAGAGAAGTCGATGACCAACGGTGCATCGCTACCCAGGCTCTGGAGATCCGGCAGTTCATGAAACTCCACCCCGTGGATGGTTTCATTGCTGCACAGGTGCACATAGCTGGCGCCCTTGCTCAGTTGCCATGTTGATGGCGCGGGCAGGGTGGTGAACCCGGACTCTTGTCCCGAGGCCGCAATGCGCGATTCCGATGCGTACTTGAGCGCCTCTTTTTGAGATTTTTGGCTCCAGCTGCCCGTCACCACAAAATCCACCGTCGCTGCGCGCGAAAGATTCAGCGGAACAATGGCGTTTTCCGCCAAGCCACCGCCTTGCATGAACAGCATCTTGAAATTGGCCGGCACCGCCAGCAGTTCGCGCAGATCGGCTTCGGCCTGCTCGTAAATCGAGATGAATTCCTTGCCCCGGTGGCTCATCTCCATCACGCCCATACCACTGCCGTGCCAGTCGAGCATTTCAGCAGCGGCTTGTTCTAGGACTTCGGCAGGAATGGCAGCCGGGCCGGCGGAGAAGTTGTAGGGGCGGTTCATCGGTTAATGATAAAAAGAGCTTCCAGCGCTTGCTGGGTAAGCGGTAGAAGCTCTGATTTTGATAGCAAATGCAGCCAAGGCTAAAAGCCGTGGCTGCGGCTTGGCGGTCAAGCCTCAGGCGTTGTATCGCCTTCGCTGGCGTTACCGCCTTCAGATTCATCAGCAGCCTCTGTGGCGGAATCCGGCGCGTTGGCATCGTTTTCCACAATGCGCTGCAGGCCGCTGAGCTTGGAACCCTCGTCCAGGGCAATCAGCGTCACTCCCTGCGTGGCGCGGCCCAGTTCACGGATCTCGCTCACACGGGTGCGCACCAGCACGCCCTTGTCGGTGATCAGCATGATCTCGTCGTCGGCATGCACTAGCGTGGCCGCCACGACCTTGCCGTTGCGCTCGCTTTGCTGGATGGCGATCATGCCCTTGGTGCCACGGCCGTGGCGGGTGTATTCGACGATGCTGGTGCGTTTGCCGTAGCCGTTTTCGGTGGCTGTGAGCACGCTTTGTGTCTCGTCCTCGGCCACCAGCATGGCGATCACGCTCTGGCCTTCTTCCAGCATCATGCCGCGCACGCCACGCGCCGCACGGCCCAGGGGGCGCACATCGTTTTCGTCAAATCGCACGGCCTTGCCGCCATCGCTGAACAGCATCACGTCGTGCTTGCCATCGGTGAGGGCTGCGCCAATCAGGTAGTCACCGTCGTCCAGGTTCACGGCGATGATGCCGCCCTTGCGGGGGTTGTTGAACTCGTCGAGCGCCGTCTTCTTCACCGTGCCCATGCTGGTTGCCATGAACACGAAGCGGTCGGCTGGGAAGCTGCGCATGTCGCCCGTGAGTGGCAGCACCACGTTGATCTTCTCGCCGTCTTGCAGCGGGAACATGTTGACGATGGGGCGTCCACGCGATCCGCGCGAGCCGGCTGGCACTTCCCACACCTTGAGCCAGTACAGGCGGCCCCGGTTGGAGAAGCACAGGATGTAGTCATGCGTGTTGGCGATGAAGAGCTGGTCAATCCAGTCGTCTTCCTTCGTGGCTGTAGCCTGTTTGCCGCGGCCACCACGCTTTTGGGCGCGGTATTCGGACAGCGGCTGGCTCTTGATGTAGCCCGTGTGGCTGAGCGTCACCACCATGTCGGTCGGGGTAATCAGGTCTTCGGTGGAGAGGTCCTGCGCACTGTATTCAACGATGGAGCGGCGTGCGCCCAGCTTGTGCTGGCCGAACTCTTGCTTGATCGATGTAAGCTCTTCCCCAATGATGGTCGAGACACGCTCGGGCTTGGCCAGGATGTCCAGCAGGTCTTCGATGACCGCCATGACTTCCTTGTACTCGGCCACAATCTTGTCTTGCTCAAGACCGGTGAGGCGCTGCAGACGCATCTGAAGGATCTCCTGGGCCTGCGTTTCAGACAGGCGGTACAGGCCGTCCTGGCCCATGCCGAATTCTTTTTCCAGGCCTTCGGGGCGGTAGTCGTCGGCGTTGATCACGCCGCCATCGGCGCGCGTGCGGGTCAGCATCTCGCGCACCAGTTTGCTGTCCCAAGAGCGGGTCATCAGCTCAGCCTTGGCCACTGGGGGGGTGGGGGCGTTGCGGATGATGGCAATGAAATCGTCAATGTTGGCCAATGCCACGGCCAAGCCTTCGAGTACGTGCCCGCGATCACGGGCTTTGCGCAGCTCGAACACCGTGCGGCGTGTCACCACTTCGCGGCGGTGCTGCAGGAAGACGCTGATCAGGTCCTTGAGGTTGCACAGGCGGGGTTGGCCGTCAATCAGCGCCACCATGTTCATGCCGAATGTGTCCTGCAGCTGCGTCTGCTTGTACAGGTTGTTCAGCACCACCTCGGGCACTTCGCCGCGCTTGAGTTCGATCACTAGGCGCATGCCGGATTTGTCCGACTCGTCCTGGATGTGGCTGATGCCTTCGATTTTCTTCTCGTGCACCAGCTCGGCCATGCGCTCCTGCAACGTCTTCTTGTTGACCTGGTAGGGCAGCTCGTCCACGATGATCGCTTGGCGCTGGCCGCGGTCGATGTCCTCGAAGTGGCACTTGGCGCGCATCACCACCTTGCCGCGGCCGGTGCGATAGCCGTCCTTCACACCATTGATGCCGTAGATGATCCCGGCCGTGGGGAAGTCAGGCGCGGGAATGATCTCCATCAGCTCATCGATGGAAGCATCCGGGTTGCGCAGCATGTGCAGGCAGGCATCAACCACTTCGTTGAGGTTGTGGGGCGGGATGTTGGTGGCCATACCCACCGCAATGCCTGCGGAGCCATTGACCAGCAGGTTGGGCAGCTTGCTGGGCAATACCAGCGGCTCTTTTTCGCTGCCGTCGTAGTTGGGGCCGAAATCGACCGTTTCCTTGTCGATGTCGCCCAGCATTTCGTGAGCAATTTTTGCCAGGCGGATTTCGGTGTACCGCATGGCAGCGGCGTTGTCGCCGTCCACCGAGCCGAAGTTGCCCTGACCGTCCACCAGCATGTGACGCAATGAGAAGTCTTGCGCCATCCGCACGATGGTGTCGTACACCGCCGAGTCTCCGTGGGGGTGGTACTTACCAATCACGTCGCCAACGATACGGGCCGACTTTTTATAGGGTCGGTTCCAATCGTTGTTGAGTTCGTGCATTGCGTAAAGCACGCGCCGGTGCACCGGCTTCAAGCCGTCTCGTGCGTCAGGCAAGGCCCGGCCTACGATCACGCTCATCGCGTAATCGAGGTAACTGCGCCGCATTTCTTCTTCAAGACTGATCGGCAGGGTTTCTTTGGCAAACTGGGTCATTTGGACGGCGGAGGCAGCAAAGGAGAGCCATTTTAGGCTTAGATGCTTGTAGCGCCCGAGCAACATATGAGGGCTATTGCGGTTTTGTCCTACGGTGCCTTATGAAGTAGAGCCGCTTTTCGCCTGTTACGTATGGCACAATCGTTTCAGCGTTTTTGGTGGTGGTCACCCTAAGCGTCCTGATTCGCAGCGCGGCTGCGGCTTTTTCCCCAAGAGGAGAACCATGAAGAAACTGAACAAAGTGGCGATGTTGTTTGCCTCTGCAGCGCTCGCAACCGCCGCTGGCGCACAAACTGTAGACAACTGGAAGAACGGTTCCGGCGATCTCGTCTGGAAGAACGGCACCAACGAACTGTGCTGGCGCGATGCCAACTGGACGCCTGCTACGGCAGCTCCTGGCTGCGACGGCGCTATCGCTCCCAAGGCAGCAGCCCCTGCCGCCGCACCTGCAGCAGCCCCTGCTGCTCCCGCTGCCGCGGCTCCTGCCGCAGCAGCTCCTGCTGTTGCCGCTCAAAAGGTAACCTACGCTGCTGACGCATTCTTCGACTTCGACAAGTCGGTCCTGAAGGCAGAAGGCAAGGCCAAGCTGGACGATCTGGTCTCCAAGGTCAAGGATATCAACCTGGAAGTGATCATCGCTGTGGGTCACACTGACTCCGTGGGCTCCGATGCTTACAACCAAAAGCTGTCTGTGCGCCGTTCCGAAGCCGTGAAGGCTTACTTGGTGTCCAAGGGCATCGAAAAGAACCGCGTCTACACCGAAGGCAAGGGCGAAAAGCAACCCGTGGCTGACAACAAGACTGCCGAAGGCCGCGCCAAGAACCGTCGCGTGGAAATCGAAGTGGTCGGCACCCGTGCTACCAAGTAATCTCTGATTACTCCAAAAAAAAGCCCCGGTGACGGGGCTTTTTTTATGTCCAGATGATTTGTACATCCTCGATAGGGCATAGGTCCTTGGGGGAAAATGGCGATATGACTGAAGCACTCAACGCAGACCCTGCAGAATTGGCCAAGTTCTCAGACTTGGCCCACCACTGGTGGGACCCAGAGAGCGAATTCAAGCCTCTGCACCAAATCAATCCTCTTCGCTTGGACTGGATTCACGCCCTTGCTGACCTGAACCAGAAACGAGTTCTGGACGTTGGCTGTGGGGGCGGGATATTGGCAGACTCCATGGCGCGCAAAGGAGCAAATGTCACCGGGATTGACCTGGCATCCAAGTCACTTAGGGTTGCGCAGTTACATGCCTTGGAAACAGGCACTCCGAATATTCAATACCGGGAAATCAGTGTCGAGGCGCTCGCGCAAGAGCAGCCCGCCAGCTTTGATGTGGTGACTTGCATGGAAATGCTGGAGCATGTTCCAGATCCCGCCTCTGTGGTGCGGGCCTGCGCTGAATTGGTGAAACCCGACGGATGGGTGTTCTTCTCGACTTTGCACCGCAGTGCCAAGGCTTTCATGCTCGCTATCGTAGGGGCGGAATATGTTCTCAACATGCTGCCCCGTGGCACCCACGAATATGCCAAGATGATTCGACCCAGTGAGTTGGCCGCTAGCTGCCGCGAGGCAGGGTTGGACCTGGTTGGCACAAAAGGGATGGAATACAACCCGATCACGAAGCGGTATGCCCTGACTACAGACACCAGCATCAACTATATGCTGGCAGCACGCAAGTTTTCCTGAAATCCACGCTATGTTCAAAAACGTTGCGGCCGTCCTGTTTGACTTGGATGGAACCTTGGTGGACAGCGCGCCCGATCTTGGGGCTGCGGCTGACAAGATGCGAACGGATCGAGGCTTGACGTCTTATTCCTTGGATCACTACCGGCCCATGGCTGGCGCTGGGGCGCGGGGCATGTTGCACAAGGCGTTTGATATGACGCCCGAGCACCCCGACTTTCCCGCAATGCGTGAAGAGTTCTTCGTCAATTACGAGAACCGGCTGACCGAGTTGACCTCGGTATTCGACGGTGTGGAGCATTTGTTGCAATCTCTTCAGGCCCGAGGTTTGCCTTGGGGCATCGTTACCAACAAATCTGCCCGCTTTACTGATCCGCTGGTGCGGGCCACTGCGCTGTTTGCATCCGCTGGTGTGGTGATCAGTGGTGACACGACACCCCACGCCAAACCGCATCCGGCTCCGCTACTGGAAGCGGCTAGGCGCCTGGGAGTGGAGCCTATCCGCTGTGTCTACGTCGGTGATGATGAGAGAGACATCGTGGCAGGGCATGCTGCGGGCATGTCTACTGTGAGCGCAACATACGGCTACTTGGGTGCGCATTCCGATGTTTCCAGCTGGAATGCGCATGCTTCAATTAATTCTCCAGTCGAGCTCTTGCAATGGATCGCTGTGGCCTAAAATAGGACGCATGGGGCTGTCCTGGTTTCGACGTGGGTTCGGAATCGGTGCGGTGCATGTCGAGCTTGAGTCACGCTCGTAAATCTCGATTTAAAAAACTAACTGCAAACGACGAACGTTTCGCACTCGCTGCTTAATTGCCAGTGAGCCTTGCAACAGTTGGCCGATGGGCTGGGCAAGGGGGTTCTGAGCAATCAGTGCCTCCCGGCTGCAAGGATAATTACATGGGCTGGCCTTGATCCGGGTACCTTGGGTCGAGGTAAGAAAATAGGGTGCTGGCTGTGGGTGTAGCGTGCGACTGCGCGATATTCATGGCGAGATTTAAAACAGACCGCTAAACATGTAGATCTGCTCGATGAAGGCTGACGGACGCGGGTTCAATTCCCGCCAGCTCCACCAAATTGAAGGGCTCGGATACTCTCCGGGCCCTTTTTCTTGCCCGAAATCCCCGCGCCACGCGGGGTTCCGGCCACCTGTGCTGCGGGTGACCACCGGCCGAAACGCCCGAAATCGGCCACTTTCTCGGCCAGAGCTGTCTCTGTTCTCCGTTTGGCCTGCGGGTAGGCGCAGATGGTGGTCTTGCAAAATCAACAACTTACGCGTGGCGGTTCACCGTCAACCATGACCACCGGTCAGGCATCGAACACAGTCAGAGCATCTCCCGCAGCACCCCCAGCCGGTGGTCAGCGAGTGAATCGGACCCTTGAAGCGAAAATGTCGACGATGACCAACAAGACGAAAATCGCCGCCGATCTGCAGTCTGCGTTGTCTGGGCAGAGCCCACTGAGCATCGATCTGTATGTGGAAGTTCTGGCCGAGTACGAGGACGAACTCAAAGCCTCGCTGGACAAGGACGCCGATGACGCCCTGCTGTGTATGCTGGCCGACGACGGTGACGTGGCGATGATGGTCATCGACTGGGATGGCAGCATCTACCGGAATGAAAACGCGTTGAAAAAGCTGCAGGCCATGTGGCGGCACAGCTTTGAGATCAATGTGCAGACCCTCCTGCCCATCCTCAGTGACCACATCAGCCAGAAAAACCTGGGGGTGGCAGGTATCAAGTGGCTGCCCGCATCCAGCGATTGAAGCGGGCTGACGAACGGCGGTCCTGGTTACGAATCGAAGGCGGCCACCGCCTCCCGCTGCGCCACCCAGTCGGTTGGCAGCGGATTCCGCTGGAACCACAGCAGGCTCATGCATTTGGGCTGCTGCCCGGCCAGGATGCTCTGGATGATGGCGGGCTCCAGCAAGGTCAGACGCAGCAGTTCGTTCACCGTCGAGTGGTGCAGGCTTTCGCGTTGGGCGATTTCGCTGCCGCTGCCGACCACGCCTTCGTCCAACAGTTGCTGCCAGTAGAAGGCCCGCGTCAGTGCCACCAGCAAGGGCTGGTCGATCTGGGTCGCCACTTTCCCCGGTGTCTCGACTTGCCCATCGGGCCGCACCACCACCTTGCTGGCACCGCGTTTCCGGATCTTCAGCGGGATGAATGTTGAGAGCTTGACCCGTCCGCCATCCCGGCGTTCGCGAGCGACTGGCGTGCCGGTGGCACTGACCTTGAGTTTCATGCCAACTCCTCCATCTGCTCCCATTCTTGCAATTCTGCGCCTATGGTGCCGGGCACCAACTCGCCGGCCAGTTCCTGCCAGCCCTGATCGCGCCAGATGATTTCCAGCCCGCCATCGGCAATTACCGCACGCTCGATCAGCAACTGCGCCAGTCGGCATTGTTCGGCGGGGAAAAGCTGCTGCCACATCGCAGCCAGATTGCGCATCGGCAGCACCACTTGGGGTTCGGTCAGATCAGGCCGAATCTGCTGCATCCGATCCCACACCGACTGCACGACGTGCGGGGCTGACAGCGCTGCTACGATTTGCTGGGTTACCAATTCCTCAATGGGCGCCGCTGGCAGAGGTCCGTGGCTGCTGGCCCACGCGCCGAAGCGCCGGTGTTTGACGGGTGTGTAGTACCGATATGTCTTGCCCTTCTTGACCGTGTAGCTGGGCACCAACCGTTCGCCGTCGGGCGTGAACAGCAAGCCGCGCAGCAATACCGGGTCACGCTGGCGGTCGTTGGTCTCGCGCCGCCGCTCGATGCCATCGGTGGCGATCAGGGTGTGCACAGCATCCCACTGCGTCTGGGTGATGATGGCCTGATGCTGACCCGGAAAAGCCTGCCCCTTGTGCACGATGTCTCCCAGGTACATCCGGTTGTGCAGCATCTTGTAGATGGTCTGCTTCGTGAAAGACTTGCCACCCTTGGTGACCACGCCTTCCGCGTCGTAGGCCTTCACCATCAGTGTGGCCGAGCGCATCGTCACGAAGTCGTCGAAGATGTGGCGCACCAGCGCAGCCTCGGTTTCATTGATAACCAGCAATCGGTCGCGCACGTCGTACCCCAGTGGCAGCGGCCCGCCCATCCACATCCCCTTGGCCTTGCTGGCCGCGATCTTGTCGCGGATGCGTTCCCCCGTCACCTCGCGTTCGAACTGGGCAAACGACAGCAGCACGTTGAGCATCAGCCGCCCCATCGAGGTGGCCGAGTTGATCTGCTGCGTGACGGCGCTGAAGCTGACTCGATGGCGGTCGAACACATCGACCATACGCGCAAAATCGGCCAGCGAGCGTGACAGCCGGTCGATCTTGTAAACCACCACGATGTCGACCTTGCCCATCTGGATGTCGGCCATCAAGCGCTTCAAGGCAGGCCGATCCATGTTCCCGCCGGAAAACCGCCATCTTCGTAATCATCGGCCACGGCGATCCAGCCCTCGTGGCTCTGGCTCTTGATGAATGCGTGCCCGGCTTCCTTCTGGGCATCGATGGAATTGAAGGACTGGTCCAGCCTTTCGTCGCTGGAGACGCGGCAGTACACCGCGCAGCGTTTCGGTGGCACGAGCAACGGCGCGTTCATTGAGCTTCCCCCTTGGCGCCCCGCAGACCAAAGAACTTCGGCCCGTTCCAGTGCGTGCCGGTGATGTGGCGGGCCGCCGCCGACAGGCTCTTGAACACCTGGCCATCCAGGGCATACAGACCATCTGGCGTGACCGTCACGCGGTACTCGCGCTCGTTCCATTCCCGAATCAGCGTGGTGCCGGGCATCAGCAGGGTCTGCGCGCTGCGCCCGGCGGCTGACTTGATCTTGGAATGCTTGGCGCCAGCCTCGACCAGCATCTTGCGCACGTTGGTGGGCAATGCGCCGTAGGACAGTTCCTGAATACGGTACGCCAATCGGGATTCGACGTAGTTGCGGTTGCGATGGCTGGGCCGCCGAGGGAAGTGCTGGTCCCACAGCGCCCAGAGCTCGGCCATGGGCAGGGAGGGCAGCGAGGCCAGCTGCGCAGCGATGGTGTGTTGCTGTTCGGCGGCCATCCTCAGTCCTCCCAGATTGCGGTGCCACCTAGCGTGATCCATAGGCGGGCATCGTCAGCGGTTGCCATTTCGCGGGTTGCCACGCCACTGGCGCGGTGGGTGCCGGATTTGCCGGTGAACCAGTAGGCTTGGCCATCGTGCTGTACGCGGTAGGGCCCGAGGTGATCGAAATCGGCCTCGATGGTCATCACGCCGCGCGGGCGCTGGTTGGTGTCGGTAACCTGTACGCGCAGGGTTTGGTGGGTGCTCATTGCTTTCTCTGAGAGGGGTTTGCGGACCTCCATGAACGCGCTGTGGCGACCAGAAGCCAAGTCAAACCGCGCTCTGTTCAACGTCATCGACCTGACCTGTCGCTACATCGAAACGCCCGCCCAGCAGGGTCTTCGCACGCCCGGTGCGTTTGTCCTTGACACCCAGGATGTAGACCTCGCCGTTCCAGACCCCGCAGGCCACGTCGGTGTCTTCAGAGTCGGCGGGCAGCAACCAGCCGGTGATGCCCTCGGGCAGATGCAGCAGGTCCTCCGGCGCGTGGATCGGCCAGCGCATCGACTCCTGATGTCGGTCGGCAAACTGCAGAATCTCTGGCGGTGTGCCGGGGAAGTTTTCTTGGCTGAGGATCGGAATCCAGGCCAACAGCTGCCCGCTGGCGAGCCAGCACTGCACGCGCTGCGCGACCTCCGGGTCGTAGTGGGCCAGTGGCTGGCCGGGGATGGTGTCGTTGTTGTTGATCGTGGTGGTCATTTCATTTCCTTGAAGGCTGGTAACCCGGCGCATCGCCGGGTGGTAACCGAGGTGGTAACTGGTAACCCCGTTTCGGGGCCTGTCACTGGCGAGGCAGCGCGCTCGCGCCCCCCGTATTGCTTGATGGCGAGGAAGGACCCAATTCGCCTGTGGGCAGGTGGCGTGACGATCAAGCCGCTGGCATTTCTGCCGCCAGTGCATCGCCAGCGGCTTCGATCAACGCTCGAGGAATCTCAACCGGGAAGCGACTTTCGTCGTGGTGGTAGTTGATCTGGCGCCGGGCTGCCGAGGCGCGAGCCAATGCGTTCATCACCGGCATCAGCTGTTCGTGCAGCTCGATTTCGGCCATTGCCGCACGGCAGTGGATGAAGTGGTCCCGCGCCTTGCGCACGGCATCGGGCAGGCCAGCCAGTTGAACTTGAATCGCATCACGCTGGCGCTCAAGCTCGGCCTGCGATGCCCGGGTAATGCGCAGCTCCACCTCCAGCTTGGTCAAGGTTTCAGGCACCACGAATTCCGCTTCGGTATCCAGCAGCGCCCGAGATGCCGACTTCGTTTCGACAGCAATGCGCGCGTCGAGGTCCTCCAGCCGCTTGGCGATCTTGCCCAGTTGGCCATCAACCGTCTGCGCTTCAGCGGTGAGCGCCTTGCGTTGTGCCATCAGATCGTCAAGCTGCTTGCGGGCCACTGCGAAGCGCTCGGGGGTGGCCAGGACCTGCTGCAGCGGACGCAGTTGGCTCTCCAGGTTGGACACCTTCGACTTGAGCCTTTCCATCCGCTGATTGGCCTCGCACAGGATGGGCCAGTGGGCTTTGGCGGCCGGTGGCGTGTTCATCGACAGAGAGCCAGCGGCATCACGCAGCCGGTTTTGCTTCTCGCGTGCCGCAGCGTGCTCGGCTTCCGCCTCCGCCAATTCGGCCTTGAGGGGCGCGAGTTCCAAGTTGAGCGCGTCGTGCTCAGACTTGATCTTGTCGAGGTAGGGGTTGGACTTCTTGCTGAACGGGTTCAGTTTCATGGTGGTGGTCTCCGGGTTTGATCAGGGATGGACGGGGGTCAAGCGGGATACAGGGCGTCGCCGGGCCGTGCGACGGTGCTGACCCACAGGCCTGGGCCGACCTGTTTCTTGATGCCGACGGGCGCGCCGGGGCGGCGGGGATGGCTGGTGGCCTGCCAACCCTGGTGGGAGTTGGTTTGCCCGGTCATCGCCGCAATCGCGGCAGCCAGCGGGGACAGCTGCGTTTCGGCAGAGGTGGATGGGCTGGTGGTCTGCGGCGTGATGCTGAGAACCTTGGCCCAGATGGGATGCAAGTTGGGATTACTCACGGTGAGCTCCATATCGAGTGCCACCCTCGATGCCGGGTGGCGTGGCAGGATTGGTTTGGGAACGGGTCTGGGCAATGCGCCAGCGCGCCCCCTCCCGGCTGTGGCCGAGGTGGGTGATGTCGATGCCCTTGGCGCGGTAGGCCGGGGCGATGCGGCGCAACTGATCCGACAGACCCTTGGGTGAGCGCGGCCAACTGCTGCGGTCGGGGATGCTGTGGGTGTTCAGCAGGTCGTAGAGCTGGCCTGCGGTGCCTTGCCAGTTGATGGGCAGCACGCGCTCGGCGAGGTACTTGTCCAGGGCTTGCGCGACGGCGTTGCTTTCCAAGGCCCGGTCGATGCCCGCGCGCACGAGTTCGGCGTACTGCTGCTGGAATTCACCAGCGGCGAAGCCCATGGCGCGGGCTACTGCCTCGCCCAGGCGCTCGTAATCAGCCATGCGCTGCTTCTGGGTCAGCTTGACCGTTGGCAGAATGGCCAGCGCCGCCGAGAACAGATCCAGCAGCCCAGCGAACACCTTGGATTGATCACGTTCCCAGCCCGCGTACGTGTCGGCATCGTCGCGCCGGGCATCGGCGGGAATAGTCGGCAGATCGACGTGGATCACCCGGTCGATCAAGTCGGGGCGCGTGGCGACCACGGCGATGCCGTTGAGCACCACAGGCCGTTTGGTTTCCATGACGTGCTCTTCGCCATTGGTGTAGAGCTGGCGCGAAGCAAAGCCGCCGCCGGTGGCCAGGGTGCAAAAGGCATCCTGCTGCTCAGGCGTGAGGCCAGAGAGGTTCTCGTAGCTGACCAGCCAGTTGTTGGCGGCGGCGACGAACACGTCCTCCACCGTCTTGGGCCGCCCGCGCAGCATCACCTTGTTGGGATCGACCAGGCTGCGCAGCACGAATTGCGTGGTGGACTTGGCCGAGCCTTGCTCGCCCACCAGCTCCAGCGCCGGGAAAGGGGTGTCCGGACGGAAGCAGTCCAGCAGCCACGCCAGCACCATCACGCGGCTGTGCGTCGGGACGTTGGTGTGCTGCCAGAGCAACCCGACATCGCCATGGGTCATCCTTGTCGGCACAGGCATCGGCAGCGAGCGCATCGAAGGCGTGCGGGTGAAATACACCGGCGATTCGTTCACCACCCGCCAGCCCTGGGGGGTGACGTGGATGGCCTGCCACTGCTCATCGGCCAGATCGATCAGGTAGCCGTCGTCGCAGCGGGCCGCGCGGACGTGGACTTCAATCTCATCGCCATCGTTGATGCCTGCGGCGGCGAGCGTGGCCAGGGCCGATTTCATTGTGGTTTCCGGCACGCCCATTTCCTTGGCGCGCCAGTAGGCGGCGCGCAGCCAGTCTTCGAAGCCGGAGGAATACACCCGCCACACTTCGCGCCGACTGGGCATCGGGATCACGGCGACCGCATTGCGATCCGCGTCGTGGTGCAACTGGCATTGCGCCCGGGCCAGGGTGACCAGTTCATCGAGCGCGCTGGCATCGTCGTCGCTGCCCGGCAGTTCGTCACGCACCAGTTTGTCGAGCACCGTCACCGAGCAATCGCGGTTGGTCTTCTTGGCGGCGTGGCGCAAACGCAAGTAGCTGGGCAGGTCTGTGGCCTTGAGGATCGCGAAGGCGCGCACCACGTCTTCCTCGGCCAGCACGCCCACGTCATCGACCAGACGGACCAGTGCCGCCTCGATCACACCAACGGGATCGGTGTCAGGTGTCGGTGCCTTCGTTACCGCAGCATCCATCTCGACCGTGTGATGGTCGTGATGGTGGTGACGGTCGTTCTCTACTGCTCCGTCCGGGGAAGGGATGGACGCACTCACCATCACCCCCGTTTCGCCAGTTCGGAGGTGCGCCCAATGCGGCGGCTGTTGGCTTCCAGCCAAGCCAGCACATCGGCCTTGCGATAGCGGACGGTACGTCCGATCTTGGTGAGGATGGGGCCGCCGCCGTGGGTGGCAGACCACTCCAGCCAGCCGACGGTGTAGCCCATGCCAGCGGCGGCTGTTTTACGGTCGAGCAAGGCCTCGACGGGCGCTTGCCAGAATTCAGCACGCAGATCAGCGGTGCTGGCAATGTGTGATGTTCGGGCCCGTTTGGGCATGGCGGCATTCCTTCGGGTTCATTTGGAATGCCGCCATCGTGGTTCGCCTCGAACTTGGCGAACAGGAAGTTCAGAAAGGTTTTCTGAACTTCAAAAATCCATCGTCAGGTCCGGTGCCGATTGATCTCCGGCCCGAACAGCTTGAGCGCCTCGCCCAGCTTCTTGTTGAAGGACAGCAGGCCGCGCGTGTCACTGGGCATCAGCTCTTCGGCCGCCTGGATGACGGCCTCGCTGATGGCAGAGGCGTTTGGGCGGTTGCCCACTTGGTATTTGCTGGCGGACTTGGCCAAAAGATGCGCCATGAGCGCGATGGCCTTCAGGCTGTTCATCTCGGCTGCCTCGCTGCCATCAGGCAGAACGGCTTGGCGGGCCTCGTCAAACAGGAAGGCTGGGCGATCCTCGAACGGCAGTTGCTCGAACCACCGGCGCAGGCTGGCCTTGTCGATCACCAGACGATCCTTCTCTAGCAACTCGTCGATGGGAGCGCCCTTGAACACTTGGCCACGCGCGGTGAGGATACCCAGGTCTTCATATTCGAGGTGCTCCGTGCGCAGGGCTGTGACCAGCGCGGCCCGCTTGGCGCTCATGCACTGGGTCTCGAAATTCAGACTGGCGAGCTCGGCAGGCTCCACGCCGCACCACAGGGCAATCGCGTCATCAATGCGGATGTGGTCGGCCAGGTCCCAGTAGCGCAGGCAGTTGTTTGGGTTGGGCATGGATGCCTTTTTTCGGTATGGTGGAATTTTCGTCTTGCCAAATTTTGCCAAAGAACCTACGCTTGCGCCATGAGCACGATGAACATCTCTCTCCCCGACACCCTGAAGTCCTTCGTGGATGAACAGGTCAGCCAGCGCGGCTACGGCACGAGCAGCGAGTACGTGCGCGAGTTGATCCGCAAGGATCAAGACCGCCTGCAACTGCGCAACCTGCTGCTGGCCGGAGCAGCCTCGGCCCCGGCGGCCCATGCCGATGCCAGCTACTTCGAAGACCTGCGGGATCGGGTGCGCAAGGCCGGCAAGCCCGCTGCCAAGGCGTGAAGGCCAAGCCAGTCATCCCGCGTGAGCAGGCCAACCGGGATGTTGACGAGGCCGTTACCTACTATCTGACTGAAGCAAATGAGGCCGTGGCGCTTGGCTTCATCGATGCGCTGGAGAAGGCCTACGGCCACATTGCCCGCCATCCGGCAACGGGTTCTCCCCGCTACGCACACGAACTCAACTTGCCCGGCCTGCGCGCCTGGCCGCTGACGCGCTACCCGTACATCATCTTCTACGTCGAGCGTCCCGATCACATCGACGTCTGGCGCGTACTTCACGGCCAGCGCGACATCCCGGCGTGGATGCAGGAGCCCGACGCAGTGTGATGGTCGGACCGCCGGGAGATATCTGCGCTTTCGCCTGTGTAAACAATAAGCGACGACCATCACAACCATCACCACTGTCACAGCGGGCCATCGACCGTGATGGTTGTGACGGTAGTGATGGTCACCGCCATTGTTATGGTCGGCGCATGCACATATGCCCCAGGTAAAAGGGGTCCTTACTGGCGATATTCCAATACGGAGGGCGCAAGCGCAGCATCTCGCCACCGTCTGGCCAGGAAACAAGGTTTGCAGGGTTTGCGGTTCGCACCTGGCAGTGTGGGCAAGCGGGCCGAAAGCCCGGTCAGCGCGCGCCTGTGCGGGATGGCGGCAACGCGGAAGGTGCGAACCTTCGTGCGTACCCGGCTCGCAGGTTTGCACCCAGGCGAAACGAAAAACGGCCAGGATAGAAAACTCAATGCTGGCGCGGGTTTGCAGTCGATTCGTTGGCTGGATTGCAGAAATCGGCCCACGAGCCTTTGCGCAACGTCTGACGCATCGGACACAGGTTGTCATAACTTTCCGTGAGGCGCGCACACGCGCACGCGTGTAGAGAGTTACGTGGAACTGCGTCAGACCTTGGTATCGGCAAGGACCTCCAGAAACTGGACACCCTTGGCCGCCGATCAGACCACGCGATACACCCGCTCGCCGGATTTGTTGTGCGCCAGCACCACGTTCAGGCCAAGTTTCTTGCGCAGCATTCCGGAAATGGCTCCACGCACGGTGTGGGGCTGCCAGCCCGTGGCCAGCATCAGTTGCAGGCTGGTCGACCCCTGCGGGCGGCGCAGCGCCACCACCAGCGCGGCGAGCTTGGAGCCGGGGCGCACCGGGATGCCATCCAGAAGTTGGAGGTCGTCGGTGGTGTCCATCGGCTGGACATCATCCGGCGGCATGGGGCGTTGCTGGCCGATGGCCGCGTAGCCCGCGTCGGTCAGCACGTGGCCGCCGTCGGCTGGCTCGATCCACCCGCGCTGCAGCAGTGCAGTCAGCACCTTGGCCCGAGCGCCGCCGCGCAGGGTGTCAGGCGGAATCACACGCCCATCGGCACGGCGGGCCGCAGTACGCAGTAGCAGGCTTTGCGCTGGGGAGAGTTTGAGCAGGGTCTCCATCATGGCCTCCGTCACTTGGCCTGGCCGTCAAAGATCGCCAGCAGGTCATCCAGCGCCTGATCCACCCGCCCGAGGTCGCCAACGTGGCCCCAGTGGATGGCGTCAGGGTCGTGGCCGAAGTGGTCGTCGGCCAGTTGCTGCAGCCGTTCCAATTTGGCGTGAATGGCGGCGGTGCGGGCGAGGTAGGCGTCGAGGGCAGTGGTCTTGGTGTTCATCGTGGGGCTCCTTGATTGGTGGATCACGCCACCATTCACGCGCTGAACGATCAAGAAGCCAAGAAAAAGATGATGCCCACGGCATCGAACCCTCGTCTGGTGGCCTTCAACCTGATAAATTGCAGTCTTTGCGATTTAAACCGACTTTATGCCGCCCCAACCGCTGCTGCCGGAGCCCTGCCATGACCGCTGAACCGTGGGTGTCCGTGGACCAGATTGCCGAGCATCTGGGTGTCACGCGCGACTCGATCTACCGCTGGATCGACCGCAAAGGCCTGCCAGCGCACCGCGTGGGTCGGTTGTGGAAGTTCCAAGTTTCCGAGGTGGATGACTGGGTGCGCGCCGGTGGTGCCGATGAGCATGCGGCTCCGGAAGAAAAGGGCTCGTGATGACCGGCCCCATCGAATTGCTGAATGAACACGAGTCTGCAGCCCGTGAGGGCTGGTAGGCCAAAAGGAGGGAAGTTTGTCCGCCATTGATACCCTGATCGCCCAAATCAGCGATCCCCGCCTGCGCGAGCGCCTCACTGCCGAGTGGAACAACGCGAAGAAAGAAAAGAAATTCGGTTTGGTGTTCGAAGACCACCTGCCCGAGTTGTTGCCGCTGCACGGCGCCAAGCCACGCAAGGGCGATCTGGTGTGTCGCCGTCAGGGTGCGCTGAAAGATGTGTGGCAAATCAAGTCCATCCACGCGGGCGTGGCCACCTGCGTTAAACCCAGCAACGAGGCACACCCCAGCGAACCCACCCGCGCTGCGGCAGAGCCGGTGCAGTTCCCGGTGGATGAACTGCTGGTGGTGCGTGAATTTGGCGAGCCGATCTTCCCCGCGCTGGTGCCGGTGGATGCCGTGGCCAACGGCCCGCTTGACGCCCCCTGGCACACGCTGATCGAGGCCGATAACTACCACGCGCTGCAGTTGCTGGATTACCTGTATGCCGGTCAGGTCGATTGCATCTACATCGACCCGCCCTACAACACCGGCGCGCGGGACTGGAAATACAACAACGACTACGTGGACGGCAACGATGGCTGGCGGCACAGCAAGTGGCTGGCCTTCATGGAAAAGCGCTTGAAACTGGCCAAGCGCCTGCTCAAGCCGGATACCGGGGTGCTGATCGTCACGATTGACGAGCACGAAGTGCATCACCTTGGGATGCTGCTGGAGCGGGAATTTCCGGAGGCGTACCGGCAGTTGGTGACCATCGTCATCAACCAGAAAGGCGTCGCCCAGGGGCGTCTGTCCCGCGCCGAGGAATATGCGTTGTTCTGCTTCAACCCTGGCGTCACATTGGCAGCACACCACGACGATCTGCTTTCGCCCGACCGCGGGGATTCCAAGCGTTTTCAAACGCCGCGATGGGAGCGGTTGTTGCGAGGCGGTACGAACTCCCGACGGGAAGATCGCTATGGCCTGTTCTTTCCGATCACGGTTGATCCCGAGAAGCGCAAGATCATCGAGATTGGCGATCCCTTGCCTCCCGATCAGCAACCTGATCTGAGCAACCTATCGGATCGCCGAACGGCATGGCCGTTGCGTACCGATGGCACGCTCGGCAACTGGCGGGTCAGCCCACCGACCTTGCGCCAGTTGCTGGCCAAAGGCTATGTAAAGCTGGGCGGCTTCGACGAGGCCCGGGGAACCTGGACCATTCTGTACCTTGGGCAAAAGGCACAAAACCAGATCGAAGCAGGCGTTATCGAGATCGTTGACCGGCACGAATTGACTGGCGAAGTGACGGTGCGTTACACCGAAAGCCAGCAGCGCTCCATCAAAACGGTGTGGCACCGCGCCACCCACGATGCAGGTAACTATGGTTCGAGCTTGCTGCGCGGGATTCTGGGTGAAGGTGGGAAATTCTCTTTCCCGAAGTCGCTCTACGCCACGCGGGATGCCGTGGCAGCCGTAGTCCGTGATCGCCCCAATGCCCTGATCGTGGATTTTTTCGCAGGCAGTGGCACTACGCTCAATGCCGTCAACCTGCTCAACGCCACCGATGGCGGGTCACGCCGTTGCATCCTGGTCACCAACAACGAAGTCTCGGCAGAAGAAGCCGCCGCGCTGAGCGCCCGCGGCTTGCAGCCCGGTGATGCGGAATGGGAGGCGCAAGGCATCTGCCGTTCGGTGACCTGGCCGCGCAGCAAGTACACCATCCTCGGACAGCGTGACGATGGCACGGTGCTGACCGGTGAGTACCTGACTGGCAAAACCGTGGAGCGCGAGAAAGCGCGCAGCTTCACGCAGATCGGCTTTGTCGATCCGGCACAGCTCGACACACTGCCCAAGAAGAAGCAGGTGGTGGCGCTGATCGATGGTCTACCGCAGACGCTGGTGAAAGATCCGTGCCCCTTCATCGTGTCGGAAGGCCACAAGGCCAGCGTGCTGTTTGACCCGGCAGCCGCGGAAGACTGGCTGGAGGCGCTGGACGGGCAAGAGCACATTACCGACTTCTACATCGTCACGCCCGTCAAGCGTGTGTTCGACCAGTTGAAGGCGCAGGTGGCCGAACTGCTCGGCCCGATTCTGGTGCCGGAGGAAGAAAAGCGCCCGATGAGCGCAGGCTTTGCCGCCAACCTCGCCTACTTCAAGCTGGATTTTCTGGAGCGCGAACGCGTGTCGCTGCGCCGCGCCTTCCACGAAATCCTGCCGCTGCTGTGGCTGAAGGCCGGGGCCGTGGGGCCGCGACCGGAGTTGAAGCGTGGCGAGCCGGAGCCGGTGCTGTTTGCGCCAGAGGGCAGCAATTTCGTGGTGTTGCTGGATGAAACCCGTATGGGCCGTTTGCTGAAGTCGCTGGAAGGTCGCATCGGCTTGTCGCAGGTGTTCATCGTCACCGATGCGGACGAATCCTTCAAAACCATGGCGCAGGACGTGCGCGAGGTGGCGGCCAAGGCCAACCCCGGCTTGGCGGTGGTGCAGCTGTACCGCGATTACCTGCTCAATTTCATGATCAACAAGAACCAGGACCGCGCTGCCGGTCAGGCTGGCACACAGGGAGCGCGGGCATGAGGGTCACGCTGTTCGATTTTCAGAAAGACGCGCTGGGCAAACTGCGCGATGCTTTGGTAAGTGCCCGCAAGAGCGTGTCGCCGGATAACCAGCAAGTCGTCGCCTTCTCGGCAGCCACGGGCAGCGGCAAGACGATCATGATGACGGCGCTGTTCGAGGCCATATTGGACGAGCCCGATGACCAATTGGCCTGGCCGCTGGATTGGGCACCGCAACCGGATGCCGTGATCCTGTGGGTGTCGGACATGCCCGAGCTGAACGAGCAGACCAAGCTCAAGATCGAGAGCAAATCGGACAAGGTGTACCGGGTTAATCAGCTCATCACCATCGATGCGCATTTTGACGCGCCCCGGCTGGATGGCGGGCGCATCTATTTCATCAACACGCAGAAGCTGGCCGTCAATCAACCGCTGACCAACCGTGGCGACGGACGGCAACATCTGATCTGGGAAACGCTGACCAACACCGCGCGCGCTGTTCCCGACCGCTTTTATGTGGTGATCGACGAGGCGCACCGCGGCATGACCTCGGGCAAGGGGGCGCAGGCTGCGCAGACCTTGATGCAGCGCTTCTTGTTGGGTTACCCCGAGGTTGGCCTGGTCAAGATGCCGATGGTGATTGGGGTGTCGGCCACGCCCAAACGATTCCTGGATTTGATCGCCAACGCTGAGCACACCGTGACCACGCACAAGGTGGCCGTGCCTGCTGAGGAGGTGCGCAAGTCTGGCCTGCTGAAAGACCGCATCCTGATTCATCACCCGGAAGCCGCCACCACGGCTGAGATGGCGCTTTTGGAAGAGGCGGCACGGCGCTGGGGGCAGATGACGGCCGCCTGGGGCGCGTACTGCCATGAAGAAAAAGAACAAACCGTCTGGCCGGTATTGGTGGTTCAGGTCGAAAACGGTTCAGACCGGCAACTGACCAAGACCGATCTTGGCGCAGCGCTGACCGTGATCGAAAGCGCCATTGGTCGCCGTTTGAACGAAGGCGAGGTGGCCCACGCGATGCACGATACGGGCGACCTGGACGTGGGTGGCCGCCGGGTGCGCAAGGTCGAAGCCTCGCGGATTGATGCGGACAAAAACATCGGTGTGGTGTTCTTCAAGACCAGCCTGTCCACCGGCTGGGATTGCCCGCGCGCCGAAGTGATGATGTCGTTCCGCCGTGCGGAGGACCACACCTACATCGCCCAGTTGCTGGGCCGGATGGTGCGCACGCCGCTGGCACGCCGCATCGAAAAGGATGCGGCGCTCAACGATGTGCATCTGTTTTTGCCCTACTTCGATACGGGGGCCGTGGAAAGCGTGGTGGCCTCGCTGCACAACGCGGAAGATGTGCCGCCCGCCGAAACGGGCTCCAGCCGCAATCTGGTGGTGCTCAAGCGGCGCGAAGGCTGCGAGGCCATCTTTGCGGCACTCGACGAATTGATCACCTACCGTGTGAATGCCGCTCGGGCGCAAAGCCCACTGCGCCGGTATATGGCCATTTCACGCAGTCTGACCATCGATGAGATTGATGACGATGCCTGGGGCCAAGCCAAGCAGCAGATCGTTGAGTGGATGGGGCAGCGCATTGCAGCGATCAAGGCGGCAGGCCAGTTTGACGCGGCGACCAAAGCGACCACGCAGGTTGGCCTGCGGACCTTGGCTGTCAATAACGGCACTGGCGTAGCTGAGCCGACTGCGGACTATCACATTGATGCCTCGGACGTGGACATTGATCGGCTGTTCGAAGAGGCTGGGCGCGCCTTCAGTCACGGTTTGCAGATGGAGTATTGGCGCGCCCACGCGGATCGCGATGCGCTGGATGTGAAGGTCGAAGCCATCGTTCTGGCTCGCAACGCGGCAGAAATGGCTGTTCTGGAATCCAAGGCGGAGGCGGCCTTCGACAGCCTCTATGACCAGCACAAGAAGGCCATCTACAAACTCAAGGAGCAGCGGCGCGTCAATTACGAGAAGCTGCGGCTGGCGACGGCCAAGCCCAACGAAGTGCCATGGCATTTGCCAGCATCCATCGACTTCAAGCGCTCGCCTGCCGATCCGATTTGGGAGCGCCACCTGTACGTAGAAAGCAGTGGCCAGTTCCGTACCGAATTGGGCACCTGGGAAGCAGGGGTGTTGAAGGAAGAATTGGCCAAGCCTGAAGTGGTCGGCTGGTTGCGCAATCTGGATCGCAAGCCGTGGTCACTGGAAATTCCGTATGAAACGGGTGGTGACGTGCGCCCGATGTTTCCAGATCTGGTCGTGGTACGCAAAAGCGGCAGCGAGTTCGTCATAGATATTCTGGAGCCCCATGACCCTAGCCTGAGTGACAACTTTGAGAAAGCGGTCGGGCTGGCAAAGTTTGCGGAAAAGCACGGCGGGTTATTCGGGCGCATTCAACTGATTCGGAAGCAATCCTCTGCCGGTGGCGAGCATTTCGCGCGCCTGGAGATCAACCAGGCCGCCACGATCAAGAAGCTGCTGCTGATCAACAGCAACCCGCTGCTTGATGATCTGTTTGCTGCTGCATCCAGGTAATCCCAGGGAGTGGAAATGAGTTCAAGCAAGAAGGGCCAGATCGAGAGCGCCAAGATCGTCATTGGCGAGGTGTTCTCGCGTTTCTGGTTCCGCATCCCGGATTACCAGCGAGCCTATGTCTGGGGCAAAGATGAGATTTCCGAGCTGATCGATGATGTGAATTACGCCAGCGAGCACAACCCGGAAGGGCAGTACTTTCTGGGTTCTATGGTGCTGCGTAAGGCAACTCGCACCACCGACGGGGTGAGCTTTGAAGAGTACGAACTACTGGATGGCCAGCAGCGTCTGACCACGTTAATGCTGATGCTGGCCTGCATCCGTGACCGAGTGACGGATGACAAGCTTAAAGCCGCTTGCCGTGAAATGCTGTTCCAGGAAGAGAACAAGTGGAAGAAGATTCCCGGTCGCAATCGCATCGTCTATGACATTCGCGATAACGTTGGCACCTTCATCGAAAGTTACATCAAGACTGATGGTGGCTCTCAGAGCCCGGATTTGGTGGGCATCGCAGCCAGCAAGAACCTGTCGCTGTCGAATATGGCCGCAGGCTTGCAGACCATACATGCCAGTATTGATGACACCACCCGTTTTCCGTCCGAGGCAGACTTTGACCGCTTTGTCGGATATTTGCTGAACAACGCACTGTTCATCTATGTCTCCACCGAGGATCTGGACGACGCTTTCCGCCTGTTCACCATCCTTAACGACCGGGGCATCCCCCTGTCGAACAGCGACATCCTCAAGGCCAAAAACCTTGGCGCCATCAGCAAGGACAGTGAGCGCACCAAATGGGCCGAATACTGGGAGGAGGTCGAGGGCGAGATGGGTCGTGATGAATTCGACCGATTCCTATCCCTGGTGCGCACGATCTACGTGAAAGATAAGGCGCGCGAAGGTCTGCTCAAGGAATTCGACGAGCGCATCTACGGCTCCAAGCCGCCACTGCTGGCGCTGGGCAGCGATACCTTCGAAGCCGTCAGGGCTTACAAGGATGCATTCGACCAAGCCATTCAGTTCGATGATCTGCCGACTGCCCTGGGCAATGAGTATCGCAACCGCATCAACGTCATGCGCAAGGGGCTTCCGTCCACCGATTGGATTCCTCCGGTGCTTGCCTGGTATCGCAAGTTCAAGGCAGAGAAATTGCTCAATCTGATTGAATGCATCGACAACAAGTTTTCTGCTGACTGGATTCTTCAGCTCACACCCACTCAGCGCATAAGCAATATGAACGATGTGCTGAAGGCCATCGACGGTGCCAAAGTGCCAGCTGACGTGCTGGACAGCAAGGTTTTCGAGTTTGATGGCAAGCAACTGGCCGTCCTTCTGGACGGCGCGATCTATGGTCGCCGCTTTGCCAAGTACGTGTTGCTGCGGCTGGAGTACCTGCTCGCCAGCCACGCAGCCCCGCTGAATCTGCCCGATGAAATCAGCGTTGAGCACATCTTGCCGCAGACACCTTCCGCGACCAGCCAATGGGTTAAGGATTTCACCGAAGAGCAGAGAGAGTGTTGGCTCCACCGCTTGGGCAACCTGATGCTTCTGTCTCGTCGCAAGAACACGTCCTTGGGGAATCTTGACTATGCCGACAAGCGGGTACGCTACTTTGAGGACCGTGTTGAAAGCTTGCCGAACTCTCAACGCTTGCTGGCCACAACTGCGTTTGCCCTACCTGACCTGGAGAACCGGCACAAAGATCTTTTGGATCGCTTAGCAAACTCCTACGGAGCGAAGCAGTGATCAGCGACAAATGCAAGTGAGGGGCTGTGATGGTCAGCAAGAAAGTAGCGCCGAATCTCTCTAACAAAACAGAGGTTTCCCTCGTCCGCTCGTCGGCAGCCGAATACCTGACGTTCATCGCAGCCAGCGGCCAGGGCGGCGTGGAAGCGGTGTACGCTGACGAGAACGTCTGGATCACCCAGAAAATGATGGCGCTGCTCTATGACGTTGACGTCCGAACCATCAACTACCACCTGAAGAAGGTGTTTTCCGATAGCGAACTGGAGGCTGATTCAGTTATCCGAAATTTTCGGATAACTGCCTCGGACGGCAAGAGCTACAACACCCAGCATTACAAGCTGCCCGCCATCATTGCGGTCGGCTACAAGGTGAATTCCGAGCGTGCGGTGCAGTTCCGCAAGTGGGCCACGGGGATCATCGAGCAATTCACTATCAAGGCCTACGTGATGGACGATGAGCGCATCAAGGCCGGTGGTTCGGTCCTCATCGATCAGTATTTCGAAGAGCAACTGCAGCGCGTCCGCGAGATTCGCATCTCGGAGCGCAAGTTCTACCAGAAGATCACCGACATCTACGCCACCGCCATTGACTACGACGTGACGGCGCAGGCCACCAAACGCTTCTTCGCCACGGTGCAGAACAAGTTGCACTGGGCCATCCACGGACAGACGGCGGCTGAGGTCATCTACCACCGGGCCGATGCCGACCAGCCCAACATGGGGCTGACCTCATGGAAAGATGCGCCAGCGGGCAAAATTCAGAAATTCGATGTGGTGGTGGCCAAGAACTACCTGACCGAGCATGAGATGGCGCAACTCTCTCGCTTGGTCAACGCCTATCTGGACGTGGCCGAAGACATGGCGCAGCGCAAGATTCCGATGACCATGCAGGACTGGGAGACCCGTCTGAACCGTTTCATCGAGGCCACCGATCGCGAGGTGTTGCAGGACGCAGGCAAGGTGACGGCGGAAATCGCCAAGGCCCACGCTGAAAGCGAGTTCGAGAAATACCGCATCGTGCAGGATCGGCTGTTTGAGAGTGATTTTGACCGGTTACTGAAGCAAGGCACATTCAGTGACGATTCCGGAGAGCAGCAAGATGACCCTGTCTGATCCTCTCGTCGGTCGCAACATTCGGGTCGATGCGAACAGCTGCGAAAGGTGGCCGGAGGATTCACGGTGAGTCGCAGTCGTCGCAAGACACCGATTTTCGGCCATACCACCGCCCGCTCAGAGGCTGATGACAAACGTCTTTGGCACAAGCGTTGGCGCTCGCGTGAACGCGATCAATTGGCTTCCCTCAGCCCGGGCAGCGATCCCTTGCCTGTGCATCGTCAGGCTGTGTCGAGCACTTGGGATATGGCCAAGGACGGAAAACATTGGTTCGACCCGAGACGACAACAGAAGCTTGCAGAACGCATCGCCGCTCGCCGTAGCCAGTCGAACCCGGAACGCATGTCCCTGCAGGCTCGATTGCTTGCCAAGTGGCGAGCGAAATAGTTCAACAACAGGGGGAATGCATGGCAAGAAGGCGCAAAGAGGGATTGGCAGAGGATATTTTCAGTCTGGCGGCTATTCTGCCCTGGTGGGCAGGTGTGGTGATGGCGATCGTGGCTTACGCAGTCCTGCATCGTTTCGCCGTCGCAGAGGTCTCCACCAATGTTGCGCCAGGGCAGATGGGCCAGATGGTCGTTCGACAACTGGTCAAGTCGCTCGCAACGTGGGGGCAGTACCTCGTGCCACTTTTACTGTTGGCTGGTGCAGCAGCGTCCGCTATTGGTCGTCGCAAGCGACAGGGTTTGGTGGCCGAGGTGGCGGCCAACGCAGATGGCGCAGCCTTGCGGTCGATGAGTTGGCGTGACTTCGAACTGCTTGTGGGTGAGGCTTTCAGGCTGCGTGGATACACGGTTACTGAAACCGGTGGCGGCGGTGCAGATGGCGGAATTGACCTGCAACTGACCCGTGGCGGCGAGACATTCCTGGTCCAGTGCAAACAGTGGAAAGCCTACAAGGTGTCGGTCAACGTCGTGCGCGAACTCTATGGGGTGATGGCGGCGCAGGCTGCGGCCGGGGGCTTTGTGGTCACGTCCGGTGTTTTCACTGCGGATGCGCGCTCATTTGCTCAGGGGCGCAACATCGAGTTGATCGATGGGACTGCGCTGAAGAAGATCGTCGACGCCGTGCAGGCATCAAAAAAACCTGAGGTCATCAGCCCGAGCCCGCAAGCCACGGAGCCTACTGTGGCTGTGAAACCGGCGTGCCCGCGCTGCGGCAGTGCGATGGTCAAGCGCGTGGCCAAACAGGGTGCAAACGCGGGAAATGCCTTTTGGGGTTGCGCCTCGTATCCGCAGTGCCGTGGTGTGCGGGCTATCGACTGAGGCCGAGAGCGAGCGCGACGCGGGCGGTGTGATGATACGAAAGTTCGCTTTCAATGCTGCAACCCAAATTAAAGCCTGCTTTAGAAGCGCTTCGTTGGCTCTGGTCGGAGACGCGCTGAGCTGCTCTCGGGGTGACAAACACCCGCAAGCCTGCAGCAACCCGCGCCAGTGCTCATGAGCTCGGGAGGCCAGTCGGCACATGGTCAACTGTCCGCCACCACACAAGACACCGCCACACACTGGAAACCCCAGTCTGTGGCGGTTTTTCTTTGTGTCTCGGTGTCGTGTGGTGTCCCTAAATTCGCACCGATTTCGCACGGATCATCTGGATGCGGCAACACGCGCTCTAATCGTGTCTGCATACAAGGCCACTTGCCTCGCAGCCACGACACTGTCCATGATGGATGTTGAGCGCCGGAGAAGATCGCCCCGTTCCTGAAACAAAGAAAGCCCGGCAGAGCCGGGCTTGAAGTGGATCCGTGAAACCCGTGTTTCGAGAGGATCCAAGGAGACAACTGGAGTGAAACCGGCGGAGGTCTGCCGATTTCTGGGCGTGCTTAGCGCTTGCGTGGAGCAGCTGTCTTGGCTGCGTTCACGGCGGTGTTGGTCACGGCGTTGAAGTTGGCTTCGGCCATGTCGCTGGCTTGCTTGACGGCCTTCTGGACCGATTCAAAAGCGTTGTTGGCAGCAGAGACGGCGCTCTTCATCATGGCGACAGCGGTTTCGGAGCCGGCAGGAGCGTTCTTTGCAGCGCTGTCCACCAAGTTGGTGAAGGCCTTTTGTGCGTCAGCGGTCTTGGCTTCGAAAGCCTTGCCGAATTCAGCGCCGGTGCCCGAGGCGATGTCGTACAGGTGGCGGCTGTAAGCGGCAGTCTTTTCCGCCAGGGGCTGGAACAGGCTGGCTTGCAGGGCCAGCAGCTCTTGCGCGTCCTTCACGCCCAGCACGGCTTGTGTGTGGCTGGCGGCTTCAGTCAGGGCTGCACGTGAAGCGGTCACGTTCAATTCGACCAGCTTTTCCACGCCTTCGAATGCCTTGGTGGTCAGGCCGAACAGGGTTTCGATGTTGGCTTTGTGGGATGCCAGGATTTGTTCTGCGGTCAGCGTCATGTGATATCTCCTAAAAGGTGGGTCTCGAAAGACCGGGTACTTACAGACATCTGCGCTGACGTTGTGATTCGGATGAATCATGTTGCAGTGCAGCATGGGTTGAATTTTAGGCAGCTATGGTGTGATTGCAAGTGTTTTTTGTTGCAATGCAGCAAATTAGAGGCAACCCTCCAGGAAATGCCCGAGTTGCCACAATCAAGTCATGGATGCCTATTACGCCGATGAATTTGTGCTGCCGTTGCCCGAGGGGCATCGCTTTCCCATGGCCAAGTACCGCCTGTTGCGCGACCGCATTGCCGAGGAGTTGCCTGAAACCCGTCTGCATATAGCGCCCACGGCAGAAGACGAGGATTTGGCGCGCGTGCATTCGCCTGAATACATCGCCGCCATTGCCCAGGGCACGCTGGAGCCCGCTGCGCAGCGGGAAATCGGTTTCCCCTGGAGTGAGGCCATGGCAGAGCGCGCGCGCCGCTCGGTGGGGGCTACGCTGGCTGCGGCCCGCTCGGCCCTGCGCCACGGCCTGGCGGGCAACCTGGCGGGGGGAACACACCACGCCTACGCCGGCAAAGGCAGTGGCTTTTGCGTGTTCAACGATGTGGCAGTGGCGGCGCGTTGCATGCAGGCGGAATGGGCCCAGGCCCACCCAGGCCGCGCGCAGCCCTTGCAGGTGGCCGTGATTGATCTGGACGTGCACCAGGGCAATGGCACTGCGCACATCTTTCAAGGCGATGCCAGTGTGTTCACCCTGTCATTGCACGGCGAGCGCAACTTTCCGTTCCGCAAGGAAGACAGCGACCTGGATGTGCCGCTGCCGGATGGATGTGGCGACGCGCAATACCTGGATGCGCTGGAACATGCACTGCAGACTTTGGAGCAGCGCTTTGAGCCCGGCCTGGTGCTGTACCTGGCGGGCGCCGACCCGCACGAAGGCGACCGGCTGGGGCGCCTGGCCTTGAGCTACGACGGGCTGGAGGCGCGAGACCGCAGGGTGTTCGACTGGGCGTGGCAGCGGCGGGTGCCGCTGGCGTTTTCCATGGCAGGGGGATATGGGCATGACATTGCCACCACCGTGCAGGCGCAGCTGAACACCTGGCGCGTGGCACTGCAATACCACTGCCGCTGGCAGAATGCTGCGCCATGAGCACGCCAACCCCTTCCTCTGCCGCGCCAAGCCAGGCGCCAGCCCGTCCCGCACCGCAGCCGCGCAGCGCCTACCGTGCCTTCCGCTCCATCAGCACCCGTTGGGCCGACAACGATGTGTACGGCCATGTGAACAACGTCGTTTACTACAGCTGGTTCGACACCGCCGTGAACGCCCATTTGATTGAGCAGGGGGTGCTCGACATCCATGCGGGCGGCACGATCGGGCTGGTGATTGAGACCCAGTGCAACTACTTTGCGCCGCTGGCCTTTCCGCAGACGGTGGAGGCTGGCATTCGGGTCGCGAAGCTCGGTGGCTCCAGCGTGCGTTACGAAGTAGGCTTGTTTGCGCAAGGCGAGGCGATGACGGCAGCGGCAGGCCATTTTGTGCACGTGTACGTTGACCGTGACACCCGCCGCCCGGTCCCGGTGCCCGCGCCCCTGCGGGCGGTGCTGGAAAAACTGCTGGTTCCCGCCCAGTAAGCATCAAAAAGCATAGCTGCCAGCGCTTGTCAGATAAGCGCTAGAGGCAGTTTTTGCTTGAATTTCTCGCTGGCGGCGCGGTGGGGAAAGTCGTCAGGCAAATGCTGGCCTGCAGCCACGTCGGTTGTTCTGCAAGGGCTACACTTTGGCGCTTCGTTCCTGAGCGCACGCGCCGTGCCGTACTTCGGGGCTTTTGCAAGGGCTCCGCACCGTCCATGATCATCACCAGCCTGCTCGATACCGACCTGTACAAGTTCACCATGATGCAGGTGGTGCTGCACCAGTTTCCGAGTGCCCAGGTCGAATACCGCTTCAAGTGCCGCAACCCTGGCGTGCAGCTAGCCCCGTTTGTGGGCGAGATCCGGGACGAGATCCGTTCGCTATGCAGCCTGCAGTTTCAAGATGCCGAACTGGCTTACCTGCGCTCGCTGCGCTTCATCAAGAGCGACTTTGTAGATTTTCTGGGGCTGTTCCGTCTCAACGAAAAGTACATCACCATCACCCCTCAGCCCTCGGGCGAGATCGAGATCGTCATCCGTGGGCCCTGGCTGCACACCATCCTGTTCGAGATTCCGGTGCTGGCCATCATCAACGAGGTGTACTTCCGCAACACGCAAAAGGTGCCCGACTTCCCCGAAGGCCGCCGCCGGCTGGATGCCAAGATTGCCGCCCTGCAGGCCGATGGCCTGGGCGATCTGAAGATTGCCGACTACGGCACCCGCCGCCGCTTTTCCCGTGCCTGGCATGAAGAAGTTCTGCGTGTGCTGGTGGCCCGCCTGGGTACGGGCGACCGCCGCCCCGGCTCGCCGCAGGGGCCGGGGCAGTTTGCGGGCACCAGCAATGTGCTGTATGCCATGAAGCTGGGCGTGACGCCCCTGGGCACCATGGCCCATGAATATCTGCAGGCCTGCCAGGCCCTGGGCCCGCGCCTGCGCGACAGCCAGGTGTTCGGTTTTGAAATGTGGGCCAAGGAATACCGGGGCGACCTGGGCATTGCGCTGTCGGACGTGTACGGCATGAGCGCATTCCTGCGCGACTTCGACCTGTATTTCTGCAAGCTGTTCGATGGCGCCCGCCACGACAGCGGCGACCCCTTTGCCTGGGGAGAGCGCTTGCTGGAGCATTACCGCACCAACCGCGTGGACCCGCTCACCAAAACGCTGATCTTCAGCGACGGGCTCACCATTGCGCGCACCATCGAGCTGTACAACCAGTTCCGTGGGCGCTGCCAGCTGGCGTTTGGCATTGGCACCAACCTTACCAATGATCTGGGCGACCCACCCGCGCACGAGCCGTTGCAGGTCGTCATCAAGATGACCCGCTGCAACGGCCAGCCGGTGGCCAAGCTGTCAGACACCCCCGGCAAGGGCATGTGCGATGACGAAAAATACCTCGCCTACCTGCGCCAGGTGTTCGACATCCCTGCACCCCAGTGAAACCCCAGTGAAACCCCAGTGAAACCCCAGTGAAACCCCAGTGATTTTTTGCCCCGCAGCGCAACGCGCCGGGGCCTGCCTGATGACACAACGCATTGATGGAGACAAAACCATGAAAATTTCTCGCCGCGCTGCGCCTTGGGTGGCCGCCGCCGGGGCCCTGTTGCCTGGCCTGTGCATGGCTGCCGACATAGATGGCAGCACGCTATCGGTGCTGTGGGGTGTGCCGTTCGCGGGCATCCTGCTGTCGATTGCGCTCATGCCGCTCTTGGCTCCCATCTTCTGGCACCACCACTTTGGCAAGGTGGCTGCGGCCTGGGGCCTGGCGTTTCTGCTGCCCTTTGCCATCACCTTCGGGCCTGGAGTGGCGGGTGTGAGCCTGGTGCATGCGCTGCTGGCCGAATACATCCCCTTCGTGATTCTGCTGACTGCGCTGTTCACTGTGGCGGGCGGCATCTTCATCCGCGGCAACCTGCACGGCAGTCCGGGGCTCAACACGGCCATCCTGGCGATTGGTGCGGTGCTGGCCAGCTTCATGGGCACCACGGGCGCGTCCATGCTGCTCATTCGTCCGCTGATTCGCGCCAATGACAACCGCAAGCATGTGGCGCATGTGGTGGTGTTCTTTATCTTCATCGTCTCCAACGCCGGTGGCTCGCTCACGCCACTGGGCGATCCGCCGCTGTTCCTGGGCTTCTTGAAGGGCGTGGACTTTTTCTGGACGGTGCGCCACATCTTCCCTGAAAGCCTGTTCCTCATCGGCGCGCTGCTGGCCATCTTCTTTGCGCTCGATAGCTGGTATTACCACCGCCGCGAAGAGCTGCTCAAGACCGACCCTACGCCCGACAGCCGCTCTATCGGTTTTGACGGCAAGGTCAACTTTGCGCTGCTGGGCGCGGTGGTGGGGCTGGTGCTGCTCAGCGGTTTCTGGAAGTCGCCCGTGGTGTTCAACATTGCGGGCACCGAAGCGGGCCTGCCCGGCATCGTGCGCGATGTGGGCCTGATCGTGGTGACTTTTGCGTCGCTGTGGCTCACGCCCAAGCAGGTGCATGAGGACAACCAGTTCGGCTGGGGGCCCATGCAGGAAGTGGCCAAGCTGTTTGCGGGCATCTTCCTCACCATCATCCCCGTCATCGCCATGCTCAAGGCGGGCGTCAACGGCCCCTTCGGTGCCATCGTGGCGGCCGTCACGCGGCCCGATGGTTCGCCCGACCCGGCCATGTACTTCTGGGCCACAGGCGCGCTCAGCTCGTTCCTCGACAACGCGCCCACCTATCTGGTGTTCTTCAACACCGCTGGTGGCGACCCTGCCGTGCTGATGACCACCCTGGCGCCCACGCTGGCCGCCATTTCGGCAGGGGCCGTGTTCATGGGCGCCAACACCTACATCGGCAATGCACCCAACCTCATGGTCAAGGCCATTGCCGAAGACCGGGGCGTGAAGATGCCCAGCTTCTTCGGCTACATGCTGTGGTCGGGCGGCATTCTGGTGCCGCTCTTTATCGTGATGACATTCATCTGGTTTAAATAGTGAACATCCCCCTGAGCGGCTGCGCCGCTTCCCCCTTCTCTCGCACCGCTGCGCGCTGCGGGAAGGGGGACGCCGCCCTCGCTGCAGGGCGGCCTTTGCTCGGCGGCCACTGGCTTCGGCCACGCCAGTTTCATAGGCCGACGTGCCTTGCGAATAGTTCGGAGATTGAAGACTTATGAGCAAACCCCGCATCCTGGTCGCCCGTGCGATCTTCCCTGACATCGTGGACCGTCTGCGCGAGCACTTCGACGTGGAAGCCAATTCCGACGACGTGATCTGGACGCAGCAAGAGCTGGCTGCGCGCCTGGCTGACAAAGATGGTGTGCTGACCACCGGCAGCCAGCGCGTGGATGCCGCGCTGCTGGCCGCCGCGCCGCGCCTCAAAATCTGCGCCAACATGGCCGTGGGCTACAACAACTTTGATGTGGACGCCATGACCGCCGCTGGCGTGCAGGGCACCAATACGCCCGATGTGCTGACCGAGACCACGGCCGACTTCGGCTTTGCATTGCTCATGGCCACGGCCCGCCGCTTGACCGAGAGCGAGCATTACCTGCGCGCTGGCCAATGGACCAAGTGGAGCTACGACATGTTTGCGGGCAGCGACATCCACGGCAGCACGCTGGGCATCATCGGCATGGGCCGCATCGGGCAGGGCATTGCCAGGCGCGGCGCGCACGGCTTTGGCATGAGGGTGATCTATCACAACCGCTCACGCCTCGCGCCCGCTCTGGAGGCCGAATGCAAGGCCACCTACGTGGGCAAGGAAGAGCTGCTGCGCACCGCAGACCACGTCATGCTGGTGGTGCCCTACAGCGCGGCATCGCACCACACCATTGGCGCAGCCGAACTGGCGCTGATGAAGCCCACGGCCACGCTCATCAATATTGCGCGCGGCGGCATTGTGGACGACGCGGCGCTGGCCGTTGCGTTGCGTGAGCAGCGCATTGCCGCAGCCGGCCTGGATGTGTTTGAAGGCGAGCCCAGCGTTCACCCCGATCTGCTCACCGTGCCCAACGTGGTGCTCACCCCGCACATTGCCAGCGCCACGGTGCCCACGCGCCGCGCCATGGCCAATCTGGCGGCAGACAACCTGATCGCGTTTTTTGACGGGCGCGGCCCGCTCACCCCCGTCAACCAGCCCGTGCCCGGCTTGCGTGCCTGAGCTGTTTTGAGTGAAATTGGCCTCCAGCGCTTACACATCAAGCGCTGGCAGCTATTAAAAACATAGTAAATCTGCCTTGACTACCGATACCCTCGTTTTGCTGGCCGCTGTGGCCCTGGTGCTGGTTTTGCTGGTGCTGATCCTGCTGCGTCGCCCCCGGGTCGATCTGCCGCCCGAATGGCTGGCCCGCCTGCAGGCGCTGGAGCACACGGCGCAAGCCACCCAGCTTGCCGTGGCCAAGAACGATGGCGCGATGGACGGCATGGGCCAGCAGCTGCGCGGCTTCACGCAAACCACGCAGACCACGCTGGAAGGGCTGCGCGGCGCGGTGGACGAGCGCCTGGCGCAGGCCGTGGCCGAATCGCGCAATGGCCGCTCTGAGTTGCTTGCCGCCTTCACCGGGTTTGAGGGCCGTCTGGAGCAGCGCTTCACGGCGTTTGACAGTGCCTTGACCCAGCGCCAGGCCGCGCAAGATGCCGCCCTGGCCCAGCGCTTTGACGCCCTGCAGCTGGCCGTGGCCAGCCGCCTGGAAGAAAGCAGCAAGGCGCTACTGGCCCATCTGGCGCAAGGGCAGGCCGATGCGGCGGCTGCGCGCAAGGAGCTGTCTGACACGCTCACCGGCTTCCGCGCCGAGCTGACCACCACCACGGCGGCGCTGGCGGCTGAAAGCGTGAAGTCCCGCGAAGCCATGGCCGAGAGCACCGCGCTGTTTGAAAAGCGCATTCAAGAGCGCTTTGAAGCCCTGCAGGCCGCCACGCGCCTCACGCTCGATTCGCTCAAGGGCGACATCCAGACGCAACTGGGCGCCATGTCCACCGCGCTCAAAGACCAGCTCGAAGCCAATGGCTTTCAGATCAAGAACCAGTTCTCGGTGCTGCAGGACGCCGTCTCGCAGCAACTGGTGGGCATGGTGCAGGGCAGCCAGCAAAACGCCGAGCAACTGCGCACCGCCCTCAACGAACGCCTCGCCGCCATCCAGGCCGACAACGCCACCAAGCTCGAAGAAATGCGCCGCACGGTGGACGAAAAACTCCACGCCACGCTGGAGCAGCGCCTGGGCGAATCCTTCAAGCTCGTCAGCGATCGGCTGGAGCAAGTGCACAAGGGCCTGGGTGAGATGCAGACCCTGGCCGGCAGCGTGGGCGACTTGAAGCGCGTGATGACCAACGTGAAGACGCGTGGCACCTGGGGCGAAATGCAGCTGGGCGCCATCATCGACAACGTGCTCACGCCCGACCAGTTCGCACGCAACGTCAAGACCGTGCCGGGCAGCGATGAGCTGGTGGAGTTCGCCATCCGCCTGCCGGGCAAGCGCGAGGAAGAGCCCGTGTGGCTGCCCATTGATTCGAAGTACCCCGTGGAGCAATACCAGCGCCTGCTTGATGCGCAGGACGCGGCAGACAAGGCGGCCATCCAGTCGGCAGGCAATGCGTTTGAAAGCTCCATCAAGCTCGAGGCGAAAAAGATCTTCGCCAAGTACGTGTCGCCGCCGCACACCACCGACTTTGCGGTGCTGTACCTGCCCACCGAAGGCCTGTTTGCCGAAGTCATGCGCCGCCCCGGCCTGGTCGAAGCCGTGCAGAACGAGTGCCGCGTGATGATCACTGGCCCGGCCAATCTGGCTGCCATGCTCAATAGTTTGCAAATGGGCTTCAAGACCCTGGCGATTGAAAAGCGTTCGTCCGAGGTGTGGAGCCTGCTGGGCGTGGTCAAGACCGAGTTCGCCAAGTTTGGCGATGTGGTGGAGGCCACCAAAAAATCCATCGACGCCGCTGCTAAGAAGTTTGACGAGGTGGGCGTGCGCACCCGCGCCATCCAGCGCAAGCTGCGCGATGTGCAGGAGCTGCCCGCGCCCGACGCAGCAACGTCTTCCGCAGTACCTGGCGCCACAGCATCGCTGCAGGGCCTGGAGGACGACGCCCCGTGAACATGGCGCTGGCCCGCCTGATTGCCGGGCAGATTTTTCTGCACGCCTGCATGACGGGCATGCGCATGGCCACGCCGCTGCTGGCCCTGCGCGAGGGCTACAGCGCCGCTGCCGTGGGGGTGCTGCTGGCGCTGTTTGCGCTCACGCAGGTGTTTCTGGCGCTGCCTGCGGGGCGCTATGCCGACCGGCACGGCCTCAAGCGCCCCGTGGGCATTGCGGTGGTCATGGCGTGTGCGGGGGCAGGGCTTTCGCTGATTTTTCCGGTGTTTTCGGTGATGTGCCTGTCAGCCTTGATGACAGGCGGGGCCACGGGCCTGGCCATCATTGCGCTGCAACGCCATGTGGGCCGCGCAGCGCACGACACCACCCAGCTGCGCCAAGTGTTCAGCTGGCTGGCCATTGGCCCGGCGGTGTCCAACTTCATCGGGCCATTTTTTGCGGGGCTGATGATTGACCACGCGGGCAGCACTGCGGGCAGCACCGAGGGGTATCGCGCCGCGTTTGCCTTACTGGCCGTGCTGCCTTTGGCCACCTGGTTCTGGGTGCGCCACACCGAAGAGTTGCCGCCCGTGATTGCTGCTGCCGGCGGCCCGCCCCAGCGCTCGTGGGATCTGCTCAACGAGCCAGCGTTTCGCCGTCTCATCATCGTGAACTGGGTGCTCTCTTCCTGCTGGGATGTGCACACCTTCGTGGTGCCACTCATCGGGCACGAACGGGGGCTGTCGGCATCGGTCATCGGCTCCATCCTGGGTGCGTTTGCGGTGGCCGCGGCCGTGGTGCGGCTGCTGCTGCCGCTGGTGGCCAAGCATGTGCGCGAACATGCCGTGGTGGCGGGCGCCATGGTGGTCACGGCCGTGTTGTTCGGGGTGTATCCGGTCTTGCCATCGGCCCTGGCGATGGGCTTGTGCTCGGTGCTGCTGGGCTTTGCGCTGGGCTCGGTGCAGCCCATGGTCATGAGCCTGCTGCACCAGATCACGCCCGAGCACCGCCATGGCGAAGCCCTGGGCCTGCGGCTCATGGCCATCAACGCGTCCAGCGTGGTCATGCCCATGCTGTTCGGCACGGCAGGCGCCGTCATTGGGGTGGCGGGCGTGTTCTGGGTGGTGGGTGCCACCGTGGGGGCGTGTGCACGCACCGCATGGCGCATGAACGTGGAGGAGGGCAGGGCGCATGGCAGGTAGTTGGCTCAGCGCTTGGGGCACGCCGGGCCTGGCGTGGGCGCTGGTGTGCGCGCTGGCCCTGGGCTTGGCCCTGCTGCTGGATTGGTACCTGGGCGAGCCACCGCTGCGCCTGCACCCTGTGGTGTGGATGGGCCGCTACCTGGGCTGGGCCGGGCCGCACATTGCGCCGCTCACCACGGCGGATCCGCCGCCCCACGCACAAAAACGCCGTTCCTTCTGGCTGGGTGCGCTGGCGTGGTGCACCGGGGCCGGTGCCGTAGGCGCGTTGGCCTGGTGGCTGCAAAGCCAGTTGCAGCAAGCGCCCTGGTGGCTGGCGGCTCCCTTGCTTGCAGTGCTGCTCAAGCCCCTGCTGGCGTGGCGCATGCTGCGCGATGAAGTGCTGGCGGTAGAACGGGCGCTGGCCCGCTCGCTGCCCGAGGGGCGCGAGCAACTGGCCCGCCTGGTCAGCCGCGATGTGAGCCAGCTCACCCCTGCCGAGGTGCGCGAATCGGCTATCGAATCACTGGCCGAAAACCTCAACGATTCGGTGGTGGCGCCCGTGTTCTGGTTTGTGCTGCTGGGCCTGCCGGGCGCGGCCATCTATCGCTTTGCCAACACGGCTGACGCCATGTGGGGCTACCCCGGCAGTCGGGGCGCGCGCTACTGGCAATGGGCAGGCAAGTGGGCCGCACGGGCCGATGATGTGCTGTCCTGGCTGCCCGCGCGCATCACCGCGCTGCTGCTGGCGGCACTGCATGGCGGCTTGCCCGCCCGGGCGCTGGCCAAAGAGGCGCGCAAAACCCCATCGCCCAACAGCGGCTGGCCCATGGCCGCCATGGCCCTGGCGCTGGGGGTGCGGCTGGCCAAGCCGGGGGTGTACACCTTGCACCCGGGCGGGCATGCGCCGGGCCCGCTGCACACGCAGCGCGCTGCGGCTTATGGGCAAAAATTGCTTCTAGCGCTTATTCCGTCAGCGCTGGCAGCTCTTGTTTTAATAGCAATGGTGAGGGGCTGACGCATGGTTGCATCTCCTGCCATCCTGACCGGCGTGCATGGCGGCCCTGATGCGCTGGGCGTGCCAGCGCATGATTTCTCTACCAACAGCAATGCCTGTGGCCCATGCCCCGCCGTACTTTCCGCGCTGCAGCAGGCCGATGCCACGCGCTACCCTGACCCTGCCTACACCGCCCTGCGCGCCGCGCTGGCCGCGCTGCACGGCGTGGCGCCTGGGCGCATCGTGGTGGCGGGCAGCGCGTCTGAATTCATCCACCGCATCACCACCTGGGCGCGGTTGCACGGCTGCACCCAGGTGCTGCTGCCGCCCCACAGCTACGGTGACTACGCCCAGGCGGCGCAGGCCCATGGGCTGGCGGTGTTGCGACGCAGTGCCAAGGCTGCGGTGGGCGGGGAGGGCGTAGGCAGACCCGCCACCTTGCAATGGGCCTGCGAGCCCGCCAGCCCGCTGGGCACGGTGGACGGTGTGCTGTCTGCATGGCACGGCCCCACGCCGCCCGGCAGCGTGCGGGTGCTGGACTGTGCCTACCGCCCGCTGCGGCTCGCGGTCAACAGCACAGATCCGGCGCTACCCGCATCCGCCTGGCAACTGTGGTCGCCCAACAAATCCCTGGGCCTGACGGGCGTGCGTGCTGCCTACGCCGTGGCCCCTGCAGGCGCAGAGGGCACAGTGCTGGCGCTGCAAGGCCTGGCGGCATCCTGGCCCGTGGGCGCACATGGCGTGGCCTTGTTGGAGGCCTGGGCCACACCGGCCGTGCAGCAATGGGTGGCAGACTGCTTGCCTACCCTGCGCAGCTGGAAAGACCGGCAAGTCGCTCTGTGTACCCAACTGGGCTGGTCCGTGTTGCCCGGCAGCCTGGCTAACTACTATGTCGCCACCTTGCCCACAGCACAGTGCGCGGGTGACTCCAGCGCGCAAACAGCCAGCCTGCTGGCCGCGCTGCGCCCACATGGCATCAAGCTGCGCGACTGCACCTCGTTTGGCTTGCCCGGTGCCGTGCGCCTGGGTGTGCTGCCGCCCGCGTCGCAGGATGCATTGCGGACTGCGTGGCAGGCGATGCACGTTGGAGGCCCGTAGGCCGCACCTTTGGAACGAACATGAATGCACCGATGAACACTCCCGTGACTGCTCCGCCCGCCCATCCGCTGGCGCGCTGCGTGATGGTGCTTGGCACCACCAGCGGCGCCGGCAAAAGCTGGCTCACCACGGCGCTGTGCCGCTACTACAGCAACCTGGGCCTGAAGGTGGCCCCGTTCAAGGCGCAGAACATGAGCAACAACGCCCGCGTGGTAGCTGCCCCCACGCTTGCCACTGCGTGTGCTGCGCTGCCCCCCGAGGGGGCGCACCCCGCCTTGGGGCGGCCCGGCGGCGGGGTGGCAGGCATCGAAGGCGCCTGGGGCGAGATCGGCTCGGCGCAGTACTTCCAGGCCCTGGCCGCGCGCGCTGTGCCTGAGGTGCGCATGAACCCGCTCTTGCTCAAGCCCGAGGCCGACACGCACAGCCAGGTGGTGCTGCTGGGGCAGGTGAGCGCCGAGCTCACCGCGCTGCCCTGGCGCGGCCGCAGCCAACTGGTGTGGCCGCAGATTGCCGCCGCGCTCGATGCGCTTCGCGCCGAGAACGACGTGGTAGTGATCGAGGGCGCGGGCTCGCCCGCCGAGACCAACCTGCACGCCAGCGACATCGTGAACATGCGCGTGGCGCGCCATGCCGGTGCGCGCTGCCTGCTCGTCACCGACATCGACCGGGGCGGCGCCTTTGCCCACCTCTACGGCACCTGGGCGCTGCTGCCCGAGGACGAGCGCGCGCTCATCCACGGCTTCGTGCTCAACAAGTTCCGGGGCGATGCCAGCCTGCTCGCGCCCGCGCCGCAGCACCTGCAGGAGCGCACCGGCGTGCCCACCGTGGCCACCATTCCCATGCAGTGGCACCACGGCCTGCCCGAGGAAGACGGTGTGTTTGATATGACCCCCACGCTCGGCACTGGCGTGTCCTCGCTGCCCCCCGAGGGGGCTCTCGCGGCTAGGGGCGGCCCGTCGCCGCTCAATCGACCGCACACCACGCCCGGCGCCGTGCACACCACCGTGGCCGTGGTGGCCTACCCGCGCATCAGCAACCTCGATGAATTTCAGCCGCTCAAGAACGTGCCCGGCCTGCGCCTGCAATGGGTGCGCAGCCCGGCCGACGTGGCGGGCCTGCGGCCAACGGACTGGATCGTGCTGCCTGGTTCCAAAGCCACCGCCGCCGACCTGGCCTGGCTGCGCGCGCAGGGGCTGGACCAGTCCATCGCTGCGCACGCGGGGCAGGGCGGCACCGTGCTGGGTGTGTGCGGCGGCCTGCAGATGCTGGGCGAGGCGCTGATCGACTCCGAGGGCATCGACGGCAACGCTCCCGGCCTGGGCCTGCTGCCGCTGGTCACCGTGTTCGAGCCTGCCAAGACCGTGCGGCGCACCAGTGCGGCCTTCGGGCCGCTCGTGGGCGCCTGGGCGGCGCTCTCGGGCGTGGCTGCCTGCGGCTACGAGATCCACCACGGCCAGACCGCCCAGCACCCCGCCATGGCCGCCAAGGGTGATGTGGCGCGCGAGGTCATGCCCGGTATTGCCTGGCAGAACCCGGCGGGCAATGTGCTGGGCGTGTACCTGCACGGTTTGTTCGAGGACGCTGCCGTCCTGCACGCCCTGTTTGGCGCCCAGGCCCCCACGCTCGATACCGTGTTCGACGGCCTGGCCGATGGGGTGGCCCGGCACTTCGACCCGGGCGTGCTGGACGCGCTGATCGCGTAAGAAATACGCGGTTCACCGGCTGCTATCATCCCCGCCCTCAGGTGCCCAATGCGATGACGCAAAGGGAGAATCGGGAAGGCGGTGCAACTCCGCCGCGTGCCCAACGCTGTAAGGACGATGCCGCGCACAAATACCACTGGCTGCCCTGGTGCAGTGTTTCACGCTAACTGACACATAAAAAGGCGTCTTTTCGGCCCTGGCTGCGTTGCAAATCCTCGCGATACCGCCTGGTATCGCTGTGGTTTGCGCCTTGCCAGGCCCAAAAATCCATCCTTTTTATTCGTGTCATCCAGCGTAAAACACTGCACTGGCCGGGAAGGTGTGTGAAGGCAGACGACTCCAAGCCAGAAGACCGGCCTGAGCCATTTTTGGCGCTGCAAGGCCGGGCAGCGCTGCCACTATTCACGCACAGGGGACTGCCATGAATACCAGCGCAGTGGCGCAAGCCACGCCCAGCGCGCACGCCTTCACGCAACAAGCGCGCGACGCCATCTACCACGCCATCTTTTCACGCCGCGACGTGCGCGGGCAGTTTTTGCCCACGCCGGTGCCTGACGAGGTGCTCAGCCGCATCCTCACCGCCGCGCACCACGCGCCCTCGGTGGGCTTCATGCAGCCCTGGAACTTTCTCGTGGTGCGTTCGCCAGACACCAAGCGCCGCGTGCAGGGTGCCTTTGCCAAGGCCCACGCCGAGGCCGCCGGCATGTTCGAGGGCGACAAACGTTCCACGTACCAAAAGCTCAAGCTCGAAGGCATCGTTGAGTCGCCCGTCGGCATCTGCATCACCTGCGACCGTGAGCGCACCGGCCCCGTGGTGGTGGGCCGCACCCACATGAAGACCATGGACCTGTACAGCAGTGTCTGCGCCGTGCAGAACCTGTGGCTGGCCGCGCGCGCCGAAGGGCTAGGCGTGGGCTGGGTCAGCATCTTCCACCAGGCCGACCTGCAAGAGGCGCTGGGCATCCCCAAGGGCATCACCCCCATCGCCTACCTGTGCGTGGGCTACGTGAGCCACTTCCACGCCAAGCCTGAGCTGGAAACCGCCGGCTGGCTGCCGCGCCTGCCCATCGAAGACCTGGTGTACTTCGACCAATGGGGCCAGCGCGATGACCAGCAGCCCCTTATCGCCCACCTGCGGCGCGACCAGGCCGCCGCCCAGCGTGGGCGCGAAGCCATCGCCTGACCTTGCCACGGCGTGCCCACCTGGCGCGCACCGCCATTGATCGCGCAGGCCTGCATCTGCGGGCCGCGCTCCACCTGATTGAAAGTTGAACAAGCCATGAATGCCCACCTGCCCCTGATTGCCGACATCGCCGACCCGCAGCTCACCCAGGCCCTGCAGCACAAGCTGGACCACAAGACCAAACCCCTGGGCTCACTGGGCCGCCTGGAGCAGCTTGCGCTGCGCCTGGGCCAGATCCAGGGCACGGCATCCCCCCGGCTGGAGCAGCCGCAAATGGTCGTTTTCGCAGGCGACCACGGCCTGGCCGCGCGCGGCGTCTCGGCCTTTCCGAGCGACGTGACCTGGCAGATGGTCGAGAACTTCCTTGCCGGCGGCGCTGCCGTCAGCGTGCTGGCACGCCAGCATGGCCTGGCGCTCACGGTGGTGGACTGCGGCGTGGCCCGCGACATCGCCCCGCGCGAAGCCGCCCCCGGCCAGCCGCGCCTGCTGCCGCGCAAGGTGGCCCCCGGCACGCAAGACGCCAGCCAAGGCCCGGCCATGAGCGCCGCGCAATGCGCCAAGGCGCTGAACAACGGCATCGAACTGGTGCGCGACCTGCCGGGCAATGTGCTCCTGCTGGGTGAAATGGGCATCGCCAACACCTCAGTGGCCTCGCTTCTGCTGGCGCGCCTGTGTGGCATTTCGCTGGCTGAATGCACGGGTGCCGGCACCGGGCTGGACGCTGCCGGTATCGAGCGCAAACGCGCCGTGCTGCAACAGGCGCTGGATGTGAACGCCGCCGCCACCGCACCGCTCGATGCCCTCGCAGCGCTCGGCGGCTATGAAGTCGCCACCATGGTGGGCGCCGTGCTGCAGGCCGCGGCTGAGCGCCGCGTGATTCTGGTGGACGGCTTCATCACCAGCGCCGCCGTGCTGGTTGCCAGCCGCCTGCAGCCCCATGTGCTGCAACGCTGTGTGTTTGCCCACCGCTCGGGCGAACGCGGCCACCAACTCATGCTGGCGCAGATGCAGGCCGAGCCGTTGCTCGACCTGGGCTTGCGCCTGGGCGAAGGCTCCGGCGCGGCGCTGGCCTGGCCCCTGCTGCCCTCGGCCTGCGCCATCCTGCGCGAGATGGCGAGCTTCGAAGCGGCAGGGGTGTCGGAGCAGACTGCGGCAGCATAAGAATCTGCCTTTGCGTTGCCACTACTGAGCAGCCGCAAAGTGTGCTGAATGCTATTAAAGTGATAGCTGCTAGCGCTTATCAGATAAGCGCTGCAGAGCTATTTGGTTTGAGTTTTGAGCAGCCCCGCTCAGGGGCCACTCCCATCGCGTGATGGGGCAGCCCGCCGCTGTCAGACAGGACTGACACCAGCGTAGGAACTCGTCCCGCCGATGCCTTGAAGATTGATACCTATCCTCACGGTTTTCAACAGGAGGAAGCATCATGCCGATCTGGTTCTGGGTTGTGGGCTTGCAGGCCATTGCGGTGGCTGCTGCTACGGCTATCCTGACGGCGGCCAGTCGGTTTTGAGGCCCTGTGGCGTCTGCTGCTTTGCAGTCGCTCAGGTGCAGAGGGCTTCAGTGACCGGGTTCCCCTGGCAGGCGCTGCTAACCCGCACCAGCACCCAGCTGCGCTGTCACGCGCTGGTCAGCCGATGGATCAGTTCAGCGTGTTGCGGGTAGCAGGCAAGTAGCTGTTTCGCTTGCGCCAATTCAAAGTCAGCAAAGTCAAAACCGGGTGCCACCGTGCAGCCCACCAGGGCAAAGTCGCCTTCTGCCAACTCTGCGCCAAACCAGCAGCCCGCAGGCACCACGGCCTGGAAGTGTTCGCCCGCAGCCAGGTTGGCGCCGAGTTTCCACTCCTGGTACGTGCCATCTGGAAAGATGCCGTGCACGCGCAGTGTGGAGCCAGCATAAAAGTGCCACACCTCGTCAGACTGGATGCGGTGCAGCGCCGAGATGTCGCCTGCCTCCAGCAAAAAGTAGATGGCGGTGGAAGCAGACCGGTCTCCGTCAAACCGCGCGGGCAGGGCTTGTGCGGCAAGCTTGTCGCTGGCGCGGTAGGTTTCCTTGAACCAGCCTCCTTCGGGATGGCGGGCCAGTGCCAGTTGTTCGATGAGCGTCTTAGCGGTGGTGCTGTGCATGGGCAGAAGGTTAATGCCTATGTCAGCCGGCTGCGAGGGTAGATGCAACGATTCAAGGGTGTTGCGACGAAATACCTTGATTCGTCTCTGGGGTGGTTCAGGTTGTTGGATCGATCAGACCCCAGGGGGGCTGCAGCCCGCACTGGTGCTGGAGGCGGCCATGGGAAATCAAAGTGTCACTAGCATTCGCCAGAAGAGCCTCTTTTGCCTTCTGGCGCCCGTCAATAAAGCGCAAGATGCTATGAAATCAGGAGTGCTGAGTGCAAAAAAAGCCGCCTTCGTGAGAAGGCGGCTTGCGGGGCTGCTGCCGCAGGGGCAGCGGTGCCGATCGGTCAGTCCAGCGTTGCGCCAGAGGTCTTCACGCGTTCGCCCTGCACCTTGAGGTCGCGGGCCAGGAAGGCCTTGTATTCGGCGGGGGTGGAAGCCACGGCCACGTAGGAGTAGGCGTCCACGTTGGTCTTGCGGAACTCGGGGTCCATCAGGATGCGGCGCACATCGGCGGCGATTTTTTCCACGATGGCTGCGGGCGTACCAGCAGGGGCGACGAGGCCGATGTTGAACACGGCGTCAATGTCCTTCACGCCAGCTTCCTTGAACGTAGGCACGTCAGGCAGGGCCAGGCTACGTGCCTCTGACGAGACGGCCAGGGCCTTGAGCTTGCCGGACTTCACGTGCTGCTCGATCACCGACACACCCAGCACGGCCGAGTCGATCTGGCCGGAGATGACTTCCGGAATCAGCGGTGCGGCGCCCTTGTAGGGCACATGCACCATTTCCAGGCCTTCTTGCTTGGCGAACATCGCCAAGGGCAGGTGGACGATGCCGCCCGCGCCGGAGGAGCCATAAGTCAGTGGCGTGCCCTTGGCGTTTTTGGCCAGCTCGATGAACTCCTTCAAGGTGTTGGCCTTGGAGGCCTTGGGCACGAAGAACACCATGGGCACGCTGATGAGGCGCGAGATGGGGGTGAAGTCCTTCTCGGGGTTGTACGGCAGCTTCTTGTACAGGTGCGGGTTCATGGTGAGCGCGGCCTCGGTGGCGGCGAACAGTGTGTAGCCGTCAGCGGGGCTCTTGGCCACAAATTCCGCGCCGATGATTTCATTGGCGCCGGTTTTGTTGACCACCAGCACGGACTGGCCCCATTCCTTGCCCAGGCGGGTGGCCAGCACACGCGAGAGGTTGTCCACCGGGCCGCCAGGTGCGTAGGGCACGACGATGCTCACGGGCTTGGAGGGGAAAGCAGGGGCTTGGGCGTGGGCCCAGGGCAGCGCGAGGGTGGCGGCCAGCGACAGGGCCAGGTGGGCAAGGGTGCGTTTTTTCATGATGGGGGGAGAGAACAGAAAAGGAAATCGAAGGCTGCGGCTGGTGCACAGGCACGCAGGCGCATCGCACCAGCACCCCGCTGTAGGGGCGCGTGGTGCAGGCAGCCCTGCCAGCAGCGGGTAAGGCGAATCAGTCGAGCTTGATGCCGCGTTCCTGGATCAGCTTGGTCCAGCGTTCGCTTTCGCGCGCCAGGTGCTGTGCCATTTCTTCGGGCGTGGAGCCCACGGGTTCGGCGCCGATGGTTTCAAAGCGCTTGACCACATCGGGGTCTTTCATGGCTTCGAGCAAGGCGGCGTTGACCTTAGCCACGATGTCCTTGGGCGTGGCGGCGGGCATGAATACGGCGAACCAGGGCGAGACCTCGTAGCCGGGCAGGCCGGCTTCGGCCAGCGTGGGCACGTTGGGCAGCGACTTGGAACGCTTGGCAGTCGTCAGGCCCAGTGCGCGCAGCTTGCCCGATTCAATGTGCGGGCGCGCCGAGGTGATGCTGTCGAACATATAGTTGACCTGGCCGCCCAGCAGGTCGGACACGGCCGGGCCGCTTCCCTTGTAGGGCACATGCAGCATATCCACCTGCGCCAGCGAGGTGAATACCTCACCCGCCAGGTGGATGGAGGTGCCGTTGCCAGCCGAGGCGTAGGTGAGCTTACCGGGCGCCTTGCGCGCGGCGGCAATCACGTCCTTGGCGGTCTTTACGTCGGGCTGGGTCGCGTTTGTCACCAGCACGTTGGGCACCACGGCCAGCAGGCTCACCGGGGCAAAGTCCTTGATGGGGTCGTAACTCAGCTTGCCGTACAACGGCTTGTTGGTGGCCATGCCGATGGAGGTGATCATCAGCGTGTAGCCATCGCCCGGCTGCTTGGCCACGAAGTCGGCACCAATGTTGCCGCCCGCGCCGGGCTTGTTCTCGATGACGAAGGGCTGGCCCAGCGTCTTGCCAGCCTTCTCGCCCAGCGTGCGCGCAATGGCGTTCATGGCGCCGCCCGGAGGGAAGGGCACCACCCAGCGGATGGGCTTGCTGGGCCAGGAGGCAGCAGGTGCCTGGGCGCGGGCTGCAGGCAGGGTGGCCGAGGCCAGGGCGCAGGCCAGCAAGGCCAGCGTCTGCCGTTTCGTCATCATGGTCTTGTCTCGTTATGGGGTTGTTGCAGGTGCTGCAGGAATCAGATGGCCGAGGGGTGCGTGGCCAGAGGGGTCACGTGGATCTTCATGAACGGGAACAGGGGCAGGCCCTGCAGCAGCTGGTGCAGCTCGTCGTTGGATGACACGTCGAAGATGCTGTAGTTGGCGTATTCGCCCACCACGCGCCAGATGCTCTTCCAGCGGCCATCGCGCTGCAGGTCTTGCGAGTAGGCCTTTTCGCGGGCCTTGATTTCATTGGCCTGGGCTTCGGGAAGGTCTCGGGGGATGTTCACATCCATACGAACCAGAAACAGCATGGTTTGCTCCTTGAAGGGGTCAGAAAAATGGGGCGCGTTGCCCATCAGGCAACGGTTGGGGTGGTGGGTGCCATATCGACATGCACTGGCGCCTGGCCCTGGCGTGCGCGGTCAAAGCGGTTGAGCTGTGCAAGCGACACCTCGACGCCAAAGCCGGGGCCGTCGGGCAGTTGCAGTGCAAAGTTGGTGATCGGCATTTGCTGCTCCACGATGTCGTCCACCAGCAGTTGCGGGCCAAACAGCTCGCAGCCGTGGTGTTGTGCGCCCAGGGTAGAGAACACATGGGCCGATGCGGCGCTGCCGAGCGATGTCTCCAGCATGGTGCCGCCATACCAGCCGATGTCGGCCGCTTCAGCCACCGCCGCAATCTTTCGGGTGCGCACCAGGCCGCCATGCTTGGCCACCTTGAGCGAGAAAACATGGCTGGCCTTGAGGCTGGCCAGCATGAACGCGTCTTGCGGGGTACACACGGTTTCGTCGGCCATGATGAGTGCGCCGTCCAGCGTGGCGGTGAGGCTGCGCAGCGCCTCCACGTTCCAGCGCGCCACGGGCTGTTCGATCAGCGTCACGCCGGCTTCCACCAGTGGGGGCAGATAGCGGCGGGCGGTGTTGCCGTCCCACGCCTGGTTCACATCCACCGTGAGCGTGGCCTTGCCTTGCAGGCCGCGGGCGATTTGTGCTACGTGCGCCACGTCGTCCTCGGGTGCGCGGGCGCCAATTTTCATCTTGAAGATGTGGTGGCGTTTTTGCTCCAGCCGCAGGTGCGCCTCTTGCAGGTCGCGCGCCACGTCGCCACTGGCCAGCGTCCAGGCCAGGGGCAGGCTTTGGTGCACCTTGCCGCCCAGCAGTTGCCAGGCAGGCATGTTCAGCGTGCGGGCTAGGGCGTCCACCAGCGCCATTTCCACCGCGCTTTTGGCGAAGGCGTTGCCCTTGCAGGCACGGTCCATGCGTGCCAGGGCACTTTCAAAGCCGCCGCCAAACTCGCCGAGCAGTGCGGGTGCCAGGTACTGCGTAATGGCGTGGAGGATGCTCTCAGGCGATTCTTCGTTCCACGAAGGGCCGCCGATCGTGGCCGCCTCGCCAAAACCGCAGGCACCGTTCTTCAGCCAGAGCTGAACGATGACGGGGCTTTGCCGGCTGATGGAGCCGAACGACAGCTTGTGCGGGCGAATGGTGGGAATGTCCAGAATGCGCGCCTCAATGCGTTCAATGGCAAAGCCCGCCAGATCGTGCGCGGGGTTTTCTGTAGCGGAGGACAAAAGAGTCATGCGTGTATAGGTTCTCAACGGGCCGCCCAGGGGCGGGGCAAAGGCTTGGGCTGACTTCTGCATGGTGAAGTGTTGCTCGCGGCCAGTGCGGGGTATGGGTGGGGCTGTCGCGCTGCGTTTTTCAACGTGCTTCGACAGGTTTTCCGCGCGAGGATAGTTTTTGCAATGAAACTAATCCAATGATTCCTTTGGAACTATTCGTTCGATACCATCGATGATTCGAGACACCCGTGTGCAGGCCACATAGCCGCCTTTGAAGCTTTGCTCTGCCGGTCTTCCTTGCCCTTCACGCCCACCCACCATGGAAATCCGCCAGCTTCGCTACTTTCTCGACATCGCGCGCACCGAGCACCTGACCCAGTCGGCCCACAACCTGTTTGTCACGCAGTCCACCTTGTCGCACGGGCTGCGGCAACTGGAGCAGGAGCTGGGTGTGGACCTGTTCGACCGTGTGGGGCGGCGGCTGCGGCTTTCGCAGGCCGGGCTGGCGTTTCGGGTGTATGCGGCGCGGGCGTTGCATGAGATTGAGGCAGGCCGTATGGCGCTGGCCGATCTGGGGGCGCTGCAGTCGGGCTCGCTCACGGTGGGCGTCATCCCCACTTTTTTGCACACCCTGGTGCCTGCGGCGGTGGCGGCCTTCAGCCGGGCCTATCCGGGGGTAAGCGTGGTGGTGCGGGACCTGCGCGCTGGGCCCATCGAAGAACAACTGGTGGAGGGCTTGCTGGATGTGGGCATTGCCTTCTACCCCACCGAACGCGAGGACATCGACACCGAGCCCTTGTTTGAAGAGCGCATGCAGCTGGTGGTGAACCCCGCCCACCCCCTGGCGCGGCGCAAGAGCCTGGCGGTGAAAGACCTCGCCCAGGTGCCGCTGGCCATGTTGCCGCGTGCCTTCGCTACCCGGCGGCTGGTGGATGACAGCCTGCGCGCCGCCGGGGTGGTGCCCCAGGTGCGGGTGGAAATGGAATCGGTAGAAGGGCTGCTGGATGTGTGCCGCTGGGGTGACCTGGCCTGCATTGCGCCCGAGCGTGCGGCCCGGCAGGCGAGTGATCTGCGCACCATTGAACTGCGCTCGCCCGCCATGGTGCGGCACGCGGGCATTCTGTGGCGCAAGGGCGCTTCGCGCAGCCGCGCAGCGCTGGAGTTTGCGGCCTTGCTCAAACAGTAAGGCGCGCGTGATGTCTGGTCAGGCGGCTGTGGTCTTGGGCTGGTAGTCGCAATAGCTGCTCACCGCGCATTCCCAGCAGCGAGGCTTGCGTGCCTGGCACACATAGCGGCCGTGCAGGATGAGCCAGTGGTGCGAATCCACGGCGTATTCCTTCGGCACGCGTTTCATCAGCTGCAGTTCCACAGCCAGCGGGTTTTTGCCCGGCGCCAGGCCCGTGCGGTTGCTCACGCGGAAGATGTGCGTGTCCACCGCCATGGTGGGCTGGCCGAAGGCCACGTTCAGCACCACGTTGGCGGTTTTGCGGCCGACGCCGGGCAGTTGTTCCAGTTCTTCGCGCGTGCGGGGCACCACGCCGCCGTGCCGCTCCACCAGAATGCGGCAAGTCTCCATCAGGTGCCGGGCCTTGCTTTTGTAGAGGCCAATCGTCTTGATGTAGCCCTCCAGCCCTTCCAGCCCCAAATCCAGAATGGCCTGCGGCGTGCCCGCCACCGGGAACAGTTTGCGCGTGGCCTTGTTCACCCCCACGTCGGTGGCCTGGGCTGACAGCAGCACGGCGGCCAGCAACTCGAACACGGTGGTGTATTCCAGCTCGGTGTTGGGCAGGGGGTTGGCGGCCCGCAGGGTGGCAAAAAAGGGTTCGATGTGGGCGGTTTTCATCGGGTCAGCACGGTGTGGGGCTCTGCCTGGCGGCAGGCCGGTGGATCCATAGCGCCGCATTGTCGGTCAGGTGGGGGGGCAGTTGCTGGCGCAGGTGGGCAATGAAGGCGCGCACGCCTTCGGGCAGGGTGCGACCGGCCAGGGTCTGCAGCTCAATGTCACGTTCGGCCGTGCGGCTGTAGGTGAGGCCAATGTCGGCTTCGGTGTTGAGCACCGCCTGCGTCACAGCGGCGGGGGCCGCCACGCGCAGGTGGAACTGCATGCCGGGGTGCTGCTCGCGGAACTGGGCCATGGCCTTGGGCAGAAACTCAATCGCAAAGCCTGCCGAGCAGCACACCCGGATCAACCCGCGCCGCAGGCCCTGTAGCGCTTCGATGTCGGCCACCACACGGTCGGCCTCCAGTGCATTGCGCAGCGCGTGGGTGGCCAGCAGCTCCCCGGCAGGTCTGGCGGCCACACCTTCAACCCCGTGTACGGCACCACGCGCAACGCCTTTGACCCACAGCGCTCGGCTGGCGGCAGCAGCGGTGGCGCAGGGGTGGTCGTGGCTTTGCGCATGCTGCCGGTGGCCGATGGCTCGGACATGATGGGGTCGCTGCGCACCCCCTCGGCGTTCAACAACGTGTATGGCCTGCGCACCTCCATGGGCTGCGTGCCGCATGGGCCCACCGACGAGGTGTTCTTCCAGCAGTTCAGCGTGGCGGGCCCCATGGCGCGCAACATTCCTGATCTGGCGATGCTGCTGTCGGTGCAGGCGGGGTTTGATGCCCGCCTGCCGCTGACCCGCAGCAGCGAGGGCTCCCAAGACTGGAGCTGGGCGCTGGAGCGGGACTTTCGCGGCACACGCATCGGCTGGTTGGGTGACCTGGGCGGTCACCTGCCGACGGAGCCAGGGTTGCTGGACACCTGCCGCGCGGCGCTGGGCCATTTCAAAACCATTGGCTGCGCGGTGGAGGAGGTGACCCCCGCGTTTGATTTTGAACAGATGTGGCGCGCCTGGATCGACCTGCGCAGCTTCATGGTGGCGGGCGCCAACGCGGCGCTGTACCGCGACACCGTCCGCCGCGCCTTGCTCAAGCCTGAAGCCCTGTGGGAGATCGAGCGCGGCCTGGCCCTGTCGGCCATGGTGCGCAGCCCCCTGTTGGCTGCAGAGCGCCGTTGATGAGCGTGACTGAGTGATGCACAGCCGCTGTTGTTTCGTGTTTCTTTTCCTGCTTTGAGGAGTTTGCGCCATGGCCATGACACGTTTTCGCTTTCTTTCCTGCCTGGGCGCTGGTGCCCTGGCGCTGGGCTTGCACGGGCTGGCGCAGGCGCAGGGGTACCCTTGGCGCCCGATCAAGTTCGTCATTCCCTATGCCGCAGGCGGCGCCACCGACATCCTGGGCCGCTTGCTCGCCTCGGGATTGAGCGAAAAGCTGGGCCAGCCCGTGGTGGTGGAAAACCGGCCTGGCGCAGGCACCGTGCTGGCAGCTGGGCAGGTGGCCAAGGCGGCGCCGGATGGCTACACACTGCTGGCCGGGGCCAGCACCACGCTCACGCTGAACCCGGCCATTCGCAACAACCTGCCCTATGACCCGGTCAACAGCTTCACACCGCTGGGCCTGGTGGCAGACATGGGCCTGACGCCCGCCTGGGGCAACGGCGAAGCCTTGCGCAGCCGGGTAGAGCGCGAGCTGCCGCTGATGCGCGCCGTGGCTGCGCGTGCGGACATCCGGGTGGATTGAGGCGGGGGCGGCGCGAAGGGAGCGTTTCCGGGGGCGGTAAATAGCCCGCGCCTGCAAGAAAACTGCGCCGCAATTGGCGACAATGGCGGATTCATTGCCCACAGGAATGCCGTCCCATGCAATTTGCTGATCGCCTCAACAACGTCGAAACCTCTGCCATCCGCGAACTCTTCAAGCTGCTGGGCAAGCCCGGCATCATCAGCTTTGCGGGCGGCTTCCCAGACAGCGCGATGTTTGACGTGGAAGGCATCCGCGCTGCCAGCAACGCCGCCTTGGCGGAAGAACCCGGCGCTGCGCTGCAATACGGCGCCACCGAAGGCTACAACCCGCTGCGCGAACAACTCGCCGCCTTCATGACAGCCAAGGGCGCCACGGATGTGGCGGCCGACAACCTCATCGTCACCACTGGCAGCCAGCAGGCGCTGGACCTGCTGGGCAAGACCCTCATCAGCCCCGGCGACAAGGTGATCGTGGAAGGCCCGACCTTCCTGGCCACCATCCAGTGCTTCCGCCTGTACGGCGCTGAACTCATCAGCGCACCCATTGACGGCAATGGCGTGAAAACCGACGAGCTGGAAAAGCTGATTGCCGAGCACAAGCCCAAATTCGTCTACCTGATCCCCACCTTCGGCAACCCCAGTGGCGTCATGCTGAGCCTGGAGCGCCGCAAGGCCGTGCTGGAGATGGCCGTGAAGCACAACACCCTGATCGTGGAGGACGACCCCTACGGCGACCTGTACTTTGGCGATGCACCTCCCCCCAGCCTGCTGAACCTGTCAGCCACCGTGCCCGGCAGCCGCGATCTGCTGGTGCACTGCGGGTCCTTGAGCAAGGTGCTCTCGCCCGGCCTGCGCGTGGGCTGGATGATTGCCCCGGCCGAGCTGCTGGGCAAGGCCACCATGTGCAAGCAGTTCAGCGATGCACACACCAGCACCTTTGCCCAGGCCACGGCCGCGCAGTACCTCAAGGCCGGCCGCATGCCCGCCACGCTGGCCCATGTGCGCAAGGTGTATGCCGAGCGCGCCCAGGCCATGGGCGATGCGCTGCGCAAGGAACTGGGCGACGCCATCGAGTTTGTGCAGCCCCAGGGCGGGCTGTTTGTGTGGGCGCGCCTCACGGGCGCGGGTGGCAAGGTGGCCGACGGCAACGTGCTGGCCAAGCGCGCGATTGAAAAGGGCGTGGCCTTTGTGCCCGGTACGCCGTTCTTCTGCGCCAACCCCGACCACGCCACCTTCCGCCTGTCGTTTGCCACGGCCGATGTGGACAAGATCCGCGAAGGCGTGGCACGCCTGGGCCAGGCGATCTGATTCGCCGCGTTCAGGGGCAAGCGCTGTGAAGGCCTGGCTGTCCAGCCTCGTTCTGCTGGGCTTTTGTGCATGGGCCAGTGCGCAGGGGCTGGAGCCCTCGGCGCCCACCCCAGGCTTTGACTGCGGTGCGGCGGAGAAGACGGTAGAGCACTGGATCTGCGCCAGCCCCGAACTCATGCAGGCCGATGAGCGCCTGACCCATGCCTACCGCACCGCGCAGGCCAAGCCCGACGGCGATGCCGCAATCGCGGCCCTGCGTGCGGCGCAACTGCGGTGGCTGCGCCAGCGCAACCGCTGTGAAGACGTGGCGTGTGTGGCAGCTGCGTACCAGCAACGCACAGAAGATTTGCAGGCTTCCAACCGGCGTGTGCTGGTGCTGGATGCGAAGGGCATCGCCCCGGTGTTTACACGCACGCTGCCGCACATCAATGACACGGTAGGGGTGTGGAACATTGCGCTGCGGCGTGCACAGCCTGCGGCGTTCCAGGTCGAGCTGTATGTCGATCCCGCCGACGCGCGCCCTTGGACATTTGGAGGCCCGGGCGTGCGCATGATGTGCTGGCCGCCTGACCGTCGCGAAGGCTACGCATCGCGGTTTGAATACACCACGCGCTCATGGGGTGACGCGTTTCGCCCCGCAGAACGCGCAGGCCAGCGCGGCTACATCCTGCTGCGCTTTGTGCTTGGCAAGGATCTGCCGTTGAACGAAGACATCCTGTGCCACTTGGCGCTGACCGAATGGCTGCTCGAGCGGCCCAGCCAGCTCTACATCACCGAAGTCCAGCCCTGACGCTGTGCCCACCCGATAGCTCCCATGACCTCACCCCTTACCGACGAAATCCTTCAACGGCTTGAAGCACTGGAAATCAAGGCCAGCTTCACCGAAGACCTGCTGGACCAGCTGAACCTGACCATCTACCAGCAGCAGCAACTCATCGACCGGCTCACGCACGAAGTCATCCAGCTGCGCCAGCAGGCGCCCGAGGCTGGCTCCAACGGCCCGCGCAATTTGCGAGACGAGCTTCCCCCGCACTATTGAGCGCCGGGGCGGGTGGCCCGGCCGCCGGCTCACCAGGTTCCCAGTGGCCGCCGCGCTCGCGCGTTGCGTACCCGCGCCAACTCTGGGGTGTGCTCTGTAATTCATCGCCGCTCCGCGTTAGGATGCAACGCTTGTTTTGCATTCCACCAGGGCACCCCTTTCTATGCCGCCTGTCGTCAACCATAACGACCCCAGCATGCGCCGCATGGTGCAGGTGGCTGGCTGGCTGGGTGGCCGTGGTGGTGGGCGCTTTGGTGGCCCTGCTCCTGTTGCGCGAAGAGCAACCCCAGTGGAGCCGCCTGGCGCTGAACCTGTGCGTGGCCGGTGTAGGGGCCACCACCTTGGTGGCGCTGCACCTGGGGCGACAGGCGCTGGCAGCCGGGTTGCTGGTGTGGGGTGTGTGGGTCGTGGTGTCGCTGGTGGCGGCCAGCAATGGCGGCATCAACAGCCCCAACCTGCTTATTTATCCCGTTCTGATCGTGTTGTGTGCCTGGCTGCTGGGCGGCCGCTCCACCGTGGGTTTGCTGGCGGTCACCGGCGGTTTGTTTGCGTTTTTCCTGTGGGCTGATCAGCATGGGGCTCTGCCCGCCATGCGCCCCCACAACCGCTGGGCGTATGCGGTGTACCTGGCAGGCATCGTGGGGCTCACGGCCGCAGCTACGCTGCTCTCGCGCAAAAGCTACCTCCGGCGGGTGCATGAGGCCCAAACCATGGCCCAAGACCTGAAGGCCCGCGACGCCGAACTGCGCAAGCTGCTGCGCGTGGTGGAGCAAAGCCCTGAGAGCACGGTCATCACCGATCTGGACGGGCGCATCGAATTTGTGAACGATGCCTTTTTGGAGCGCACCGGCTATGCCCGCGATGAAGTGCTGGGCCGGCTGAGCAGTGAGGTGTCCGCCAACGGCCTGGGGCCCACGCAATGGCAGGGCATGCGCGAGACCCTGGAGCGTGGCGAGTCCTGGGCGGGCGAGCAAAGCAATTTGCGCAAAGACGGGGCGGTGATCAGCGAGTCCGTGGTGGTGGCCCCTATCCGCCAGCCAGACGGGCGCATCACCCACTATGTCGAGCTCAAGCAGGACGTGAGCGACCGCAAGCGGGCCGCGCAAGAGATACACCGGCTGGCGCATTACGACTCGCTCACCAGCCTGCCCAACCGGTTCATGCTCATTGAGCGACTGGCCAGCCTGCAGGCCCGCCACCAGCGCTCGGGCGACGATGTGCACGTCTTGCTGCTGCTGGATCTGGACCGGTTCACCAACTTCAACGATGCCCGAGGCAGCGAGATGGGCGACCGGCTGCTGTGCGCCGTGGCCTTGCGGCTGGCCGAGCTGCTGGGCCCGCACGATTTGCTGGTTCGTGTGGCGGGGGACGAGTTTGGCATTGTGCTGCACGACCTGGGCATCGACGCTACGGTGGCAGGCCGCCGTGCCCTGGCGTTCGCCGACCAGATCCAGCAAGCCTTTGTGCGCCCGCTGGCCTTGGGCGACACCGGCGAAGAGGCCCAGCTGGGTTTGAGCATGGGCCTGACGCTGTACCCGCAAGGGGTGGATGACACGCCGCTGGCTGCCATGGGGCGCGCGGGCACCGCGCTGCACCGGGCCAAGCATGCGGGCGGCGCCCGGTCGGCCTTTTTTGAGCAGGGCATGGGCGCGGCGGCGGCCCAGCGCTTTCAGGTGGAGCGGGACCTGCGCCACGCCATCGGCGCGCAAGAGCTGCGGCTTTATGTGCAGCCCCAGGTGAATGTGCGTGGCCAGGTGACGGGCGTGGAGGCCCTGGTGCGCTGGCAGCACCCGCGCGATGGCCTGTTGACGCCGGGTGCGTTCATTCCGCTGGCGGAGGAGTCCGACCTGATCGTGAGCCTGGGTGAATGGGTACTGGCGCAGGCCTGTGCCGTGGTGGCGCAGCCCGACTTCAGCCGGCGTCGCCTGCGCATGTCCGTCAACCTCAGTGCCCGGCAGTTTCGCGAGGATGGCTTTGTGCCCAGCCTGCGGACCTTGCTGCGCACCACGGGGGCAGACCCCACGCTGCTCACGCTGGAAGTCACCGAAGGTCTGGTGATTGATGACTTTGACGATGTGGTGTCGAAAATGCGCGAACTCGTCGCCCTGGGTGTGGAATTTGCGCTCGATGATTTCGGCACGGGCTACTCGTCGCTGGCTTACCTCAAACGCCTGCCGATCCAGGAGCTGAAGATCGACCGCTCGTTTGTGAACGAGGCCCCGAGCAACGAGGACGACGGCGCCCTGGTAGAGGCCATCTTGACCGTTGCCAGCCAGTTTGGCTTGCGTGTTGTGGCCGAAGGGGTGGAGACGCAGGAGCAGGTGGATTTTCTCGCCCAGCGCGCACCCGCCATGGTCTACCAGGGCTACCTTTTTGGGCACCCCGAGCCTGTGGACCAATGGATGGCCCGACAGACTCCCGATATGCCCCAAGGCCCCGGGCCGCATTGAGCGGAGCACACGGGCCGCTGGGTGCTGCTGGGTGCTGCTCTGTAGGGTTAGCCGATTTGATGCCAAATCAGTGCCTAAGCCTTTATTTAAAAGCGCAAGCAGCTATCAAAAACGTAGCAATACATCCTTTGTTGGCCGCCTTGGCACCGTGGGTGTCGGTGACCAGCAGGCTGACTTCAAGGCGAAGCGCCGTTACCAGTGCAACGGTTCCGCCTCACCCAGCCAAAAAATCCAGCGCCCTGTTTCGGCATACGGCGAAGTGCTGATCGAACAGGGGTCCATGCCTGCCCCCAGCTGCCGCAGCCACACCACATAGCCGCTGTGGCTGGCGGCGACGATGGTGGAACCATCGGGTGATGTATCCAGCGCGTTCAAAGCGCCGCCAATGTGGTGGTGCCACAGCAGCTGTCCGTCATCGCTGAGCGCATGCAGGTAGCCTGCCGCATCGCCTTCCATCACCGTGCCCCGCAGCGTGGTCGTGGCATCCACCCGCCAGCTTTGGCGATGAAACGGCTGCAGCGCGGCAGCGCCTGGGAACGATGGGTACTCATGGAGGCCACCCCCAGTGCCTTCGGGCGGCAGATGCAACACCCCGGTATGGCCTGTGTAAAGGTGGCAGGAATGGGCCAGCAGCCGTGTGCTGTCGTGGGTGAAGGTGGCGTGGTGAGCGCAGGCCGACAGTGGTGCCCACCGGCCCAGCACCTCGCCCCGCGGGTTGAGCAAGAGGTGCTGGCTGCCCTGGTCGCCCACGGCGATGAAGCGCTCGTCGGGTGACAGCGCCATGTGCAGCAGGGGCTGTGCCTGTGGCTCTTGCGCATCTGGGTGCTCAGGGGCATCGGCTGCTTCGTCGCTTTCCGCTCTGGGGTACAGCTGTTGCGCTGCGTAGGGTGTCAGCAGGTACACACCGGTGGCGTCACGCCACAGAACGCGCAAACCATCGTTGAAGGGCAGGATCTCGTCACACCCGGCAGTCCCCGGCCTTGCGGCTTTGGCGTGGTGGGGCAGGTGCAAGCGGGTGATCACCGGCCCATCCCAGCCCGCGTGGGTGGTGACTTGGTGACCGTCAAACTTGGCAAAACATTGCCGGTTGGGGGAACGCCCCGCACCGTGCAAACCTGCCACCACCGTCGCCTGCAGGCCTTGCAACAGCCACCAGTGCGTGCCGTGCGGGCCACCTTGGGCCACCCGCACCACGGCGCGGTCATCGTCCAGCAGCAGCAAGGGGCCTGCGGGCTGGCCCGCCCGGTAGGCATGGGCCGCCAACGCATCGGGGGCAAAGGCAAAGCGCTGCCGAAAGCGTGCCGCCAGGCCCGCATCGGCATGGCGGTGCACTTCGTGCGCCAGTTGCAAGACGGCTTCGGCGTCCGCTGTACGGGGGTCATCCAGCGCTGGCATGGCGTCGGCTGCAGCGCCAAACAGCGAAAGGTCTGCATCCGCCGCTGCCTGCCCCATGGCCTGCGCAGGTGGCGCGTCGGCAACGGCGAGTTGGGTGCGGGCTTGCTGTGCGTAGGCCTGGCCCGTGGCTTGCCACTGGCCCGAGCGCTGCATCCACTCGGCGCCGAAAACGGCGGTATCGGGAATATTGGGTGCCAACGGCGGCACGGTGAGCAGTGGCGCAGCGGGGGGGCGTGGTGGCTGGGCCTCGTGGGCCATGGCTGCCGTCAGGCGCTCGATGTGCGTTTGCGCCTGTCGGTACAAGCGCAGCAGGCGCGCCAGGTGCTCTGCCGCGTCGGGTGGAATGGGCGTGCGCGGCTCGCTTTGCCGCTGGCTGTACGCTACCCGCAGCAGCGGCGGGCCTTCGCGGGCTTCTTCAATGTCGATCTGGTAGGCGCTGTGGGCGTTGTCAGGCGCATCGCCAGGGCCGTCATCACCGTTTTTCCAGCTCAGCTTGAAAGCGCGGCCCCAGGGCTCGCCCTGGTGCAGGCAGGGCTGGCGTGCGCCCATCCAGAACTGGCCTACCCACAGGCCGTTTTTTTCGCTGTCCCACCAGTCGTTGTAGCGCTCGGTGAACAGGGGCGTGGACGTGAGGGCCGTGAGGCGCGCGGGGGTGATTTCTTCGTGCAGGGCCGCCCACAACGCGTGGTGCGCGCGTGCCTGGGCGGTGCCTTTGCGCACATAGTCCAGCACCCCGCGCCACGCTTGCTGGCAGGCCCGCTGGGCGGCGGGGTCTGCGCCATCTTCATCGCCCAACGCCAGCGGGGCCCATGCACCGGCAACGCCTTGCTCATAGGGGCGGTAGAGCACCACCAGCCCCGGCGTGCTGCCCGTGCTGCGGGCACTGGGCACCACAGGGTGTTGCCCGCCGTGGCGCTTGAACAGGCGCTGGAGCCGACTCCACCCGCCGCCCAGCCAGCCTTGCGCGGGCTCGGGGCTGTCCACCCCCAGGTAAAAGTCCCATTGTTTCCATACGGTGATGAAAACGCTGTCTTGCCGCGCATCGCCGTCGCTGTCTACATGTTTGCGGCACAGCGAAAAGTCGGTCTGCCCAAACCAGCCTTCGGCCGTGAATTGCTTGGGCGCTATCAGGGGTGACTGCACGGCGGCCCTGATATTGGCCACGCTGATGGATTCGTCCTGGAAAAAGGAGGGGACAGGCGGCAGCAGTGCATGCACTGCGGCGGTGGGCTGCGTCACAGGCTGCTGCGCCCTGGCGGCTTCCACCAGCGCGGGGGCGTTCAGCATCTCGGCCAGGCTACCTGTTCCGGCGTTGTCGGCATCCAGGTACTGGGGCTGGAGTACCAGGCCCAGTGTTTCATGGTCCGCAGGCTGCCAAAGCGCCGAATCGCCCGCTGGGTCGACATCTTGCAGCGTGAAGTCAAAGCTGGGCGGTTGGTTCCACTGCGGTGCATACCCGCGCGTGAACAGTCCCACCTGCGCAGTGGATTGGCCCAGCACCGTAAGGCCACCGGGCGCGCCATCGCCCCACAGCAATGTGTGTACCGACAGGTTGCCTTGCACATGCAGCTGGCCTTGGCGCAGCAGGGCGCAGTGCACCTGGGCATCGCCCATCACCAGCGCATGTACGGCGGGGCTCGATGGTTCGGCCGCGCTTGCAGGGGTGTGCCAGCCGCCCGTCAGTGCCCCTTGCAGGCGCAAATGGCCGTCCACCCACAGCAGGGCACCGCCGGGGTGGGGCGCACTGCCATCCAGCGCGGTGGAGGGCAGGGGGGGCAGCCATTGCCCGTCGCTCGACAGGGTGGTGACCAGATCAAGCGCCACCATGTCCAGGTCGCCCTCTACCCACCACACCGGCAGCGTGGCCCAGCGCTCGGGCGCTTGCTCCAGGCGCTGCGCCAGCCAGCAGGCGGCAGGCAGCCGGTGGGCCAGCGATGCCAGGGTGGTGAGCTTGACCGAGGGAAATGCCATGGAGCGAAAGCGGTGTTCAGAAGCGAAGGCGCATCGTAGCCCTTCCACGTCGCCAAACCTCCGGGGTTGCCGTCATGAGCGCACTGGGGTCGGGGCCGGGGAGTTGTTCAGCCATTGCCAGGGCCAGTCGGCCTGCAGACGTTGCCAGTCCAGGCTGGGCGCTTCTGGCACTTCGGGGTTATGGGGGCAGGCGGCCACGTCGCTGCCTGGCGCGGGTTGCAGTGGCAAACCGCTGTGCAGGTGCAGCATCTCGCCGGTCAACGGGTGCGGCAGGCTCAGGCGCAGTGCATGCAGCCACAGGCGCTGCTGGCCCAGGCGCTGGGCCCACCAGCGGTTCAGCGGGCCCTTGCCGTGGGTGGCATCGCCAATGATGGGGTGCGCCAGGTGCTTGAGGTGGCGGCGTATCTGGTGGCGCCGCCCGGTGGTGGGCACGGCCTCCACCAGCGACGCACGGGTGGTGGCAAAGCGCGGGTCGCTGGCTTCGGGCAGCGTCAACTGCGCCAGCGTGCGAAACCGGGTATGGGCGCTTTGCACGGGAGCATCGGGTGGGGCATCGTCGGGGCGCAGGGGGTGGTCTACCTCCACAGCCGGGGGCGTCCAGCCGCGCACCATGGCGATGTAGACCTTGTGCGTGGCCTGGTTCTCAAAAGATTGGGAAAGCGCCCGGGCCGCGTCGCTGTGCAGCGCCATCACCAGCACGCCGCAGGTGCCTTTGTCCAGCCGGTGCACCGGGAAGACGTGTCGGCCCAGCTGGTCGCGCAGGGTCTGCATCACAAAGCGGGTTTCGCCCGCGTCCAGCCCCGTGCGGTGCACCAGCCAGCCCGCAGGCTTGTACACGGCCACCAGATGGTCGTCTTGCCAGAGGATGTGCAGGGGCTGGGCCATGGGGGAGGGTGTTGGGATGACAAGCCAAATCATAGCCCCGCGCCCGTCCATCAAGCGCAAGCTGCTATCAAAATTGAAAACAGGCTGGAGGGGTTGATGGGGATTGGGCACGCGCTGTGCGCTGGCACGCGCGACAATCGGGGCAATGAGCAAATCCATTCTTCCCCTGCAACTGCTGGTGGCGCCCAGCAAAGACGATCCCTCTGTGCTGGTTCTGTACCACGGCCGTGGCTGCCCCGACGGCTTTGGCGCGGCCTTGGCAGCCTGGCTTTACTACGGTGATCAGGCCGAATACGTGGGCCTGGACCATGGCGATGTGCAAACCGTGGACGACTTGCCCCCGCTGCAAGGACGCACGGTGTACATCCTCGACTTCTCTTTCTCTGCCGAGATCCTGGCCGCCATCGACGAGCGCGCGGCCAAGCTCGTCATGCTGGACCACCACAAGAGCGCTGCCGAAAAGCTCACAGGCTTTGCATGCCGCTGCGGCGTGGTGCATTTCGACATGAACAAGTCGGGCGCCCGGCTGGCGTGGGAGTTTTTCCACCCCGACGAGCCCGTGCCCGCGCTCTTGCAGTACGTGGAAGACCGTGACATCTGGAAGTGGGAATTTGCGCAGAGCGCTCCGTTCCTGTCGGCGCTGGACATGGAGCCCAAAACCTTCGAGCGCTGGAAGGAGATGACCCGCTTCACCCCCGAGCAGCTCGACGCCTTCATGGCCCGTGGCGCCGCCATGGACGAGAAATTCCGCAAGATGGCGCACGACATTGCCGAGGGCGCGCAGCCGCTGGTGTTCAACGGCGTTGCCGGGCTGATGGTGAACGCCCCCGGCATGTTCCACAGCCTGGTGGGCGACATTCTTTCGGCCAAGACGGGCACCTTCGCCCTGATGTGGAGCGCTACCGACAAGGGCGTGAAGGCCGGGCTGCGGGCCCAGCGCAATTTTGATTGCATCGCCCTCGCTGAAAGCATGGGCGGTGGTGGCCATGCCCAGGCCTGCGGGTTTCGCATGCCGGTAGCCCGGTTGCCCGAATTGCTGACTGGCGTGTTCAACGCCTGATAGTGAAAAGGCCCACGGTTCACACCGTGGGCCTTTGTCAGACCTGTTTCAGACCTGTTTCAGACCTGTTTCAGACCTGTTTCAGACCTGTTTCAGGCCTCTTTCAGGCCTCTTTCAGGCCTCTTTCAGGCCTCTTTCAGGCCTCTTTCAGGCCTCTTTCAGGCCTCTTTCAGGCCTCTTTCAGGCCTCTTTCAGGCCTCTTTCAGGCCTCTTTCAGGCCTGCTCCTGCGCCCGCTGGCGGGGCAGGTGGCGTTTGACGGCCGGGCGGTGCAGGCGCTGCTTGGGATCCACGCCCTCGGGCAATTCGCTGGCGCGCTGCAACTGAATGTGCGCTACCAGACCGCCTGTATTGGAGTTGGCCAGCGCAAAGATGCCGCCCATGCGCTGCACCGTCTTGTCCACAATCGACAAGCCCAGCCCTGCACCTGCTGCCGCCGTGCGGGCGGAATCGCCCCGGAAGAAGGGCTTGGTGAGGTTGGAGAGCTGCTCGGGCGGCACGCCGGCGCCGTGGTCACGCAGCTCGAGCAGCACCCAGTTTTCGCGGCCCTTGGCAGCAATTTCCACACTGGTCACGCCCGTGTCGGCCGTCTTGCCATAGCGGCGGGCGTTTTCCAGCAGGTTTGAAATCACCCGGGCCAGTTCCACCTCATCGGCCAGCACGTTCAGGTCCTCGGGGATGTGCATGGTGATTTGCAGCTCCCGGTGGTCTTGCACGGCGTACACGCAGGACGACACCACGGCGTGCAGGTTCACCGGTGTGAGCGTCACATGGTCTGGGCGGGCGTAGTCCAGGAACTTGTCGATGGTGGCGTCGAGCTGAACGATGTCGGCCACCATGTGTTCGCGGGCGATATCGTCCATCACGCTCATTTCGGTCTCGAGCCGCAGGCGCGCCAGGGGCGTGCGCAGGTCGTGCGAAATGCCGGCCAGCATCACCGCGCGGTCTTGTTCCAGTTTGGCCAGCTTTTGGGCCATGCGGTTGAAGCCGATGTTCACCTCGCGGATTTCGCTGGTCACCACCTCTTCGTCCAGGTGGCTGGCGGCGAAGTCTCCGTCTTTGACGCGGTTGGCGGCGTACGACAGCTGCTTGAGCGGGCGGTTGATCAGCCGCGCAATCGCCGCAGCGCCGGCCAGCGACAGCGCTCCGGCGGTGATGAGCCAGATGAGCCAGGTGCGCCCGCCGGCGGGGCTGAAGCGCGATCGGTCCATCAGCAGCCAGTTGGGGTCGCCGTTGATGTTGAAGCCCACCCACAGGCCGTTTTCTCCGTTCACGCTTTGCGCCACGATGGTGTCGGGCCCCAGGCGCCGGGTCAGCTCCTCGGTCAGGCGGTTTCCCAGTGCGCCGCTTTCCAGCAGCGTGAACTTGTCGCCGGGCTCGCGGGGGAGAATGCGCACGCCTTCCTGGTCGGCCATCGTCTTGATGAGCGAAACCCGCGCAATCGCGTCGGAGTGCACCAGCGCTGCGCGGCTGAGGTTGACCAGCGAGGCAATCTGCTGCGCCGTGTGCAGCGTGCGGGGCTCAAACTCCAGCGCCCGCAGCGTTTGCAGCCAGGCCAGAATGCTGCCTACCAGCAGCAGCGCCAGCAAAAAGAACGTGCGCCAAAAAAGGTTCAGCCCCACGCGGGCACGTTGCTCGCGCGTGGCGCGCAGCGACGATTCCAGCGGTGCTGGGCTGGTCACATCGGCTGCTGGTCCTTCAGGTTTGCGCCTGCGGGCCCTTGGTTTGCCTTCAGGCTGGGTCATGGGGATCAGCTCGTTCCGTCCGGTACAAACACGTAGCCCACGCCCCACACGGTCTGGATGTAGCGGGGCGCTGCAGCGTCCACTTCCACCAGCTTGCGCAGGCGCGAGACTTGCACGTCCAGGCTGCGGTCAAACGGCTCGAACTCCCGGCCGCGTGCCAGCAATGCCAGCTTTTCGCGCGACAGCGGCTGGCGTGGGTGGCGCACCAGGGCCTTGAGCATGGCGAATTCGCCCGTGGTCAACGGCAGCTCTTCACCGTTGCGCTGCAGGGCGCGGGTGCCCAGGTCGAACGTGAAGGGGCCGAAGGTGACCACTTCGTTGTCGCCCGAGGGTGCGCCCGGAGCTTCCTGTGCAGGGCGGCGGCGCAGCACGGCGTGGATGCGGGCCAGCAGTTCGCGGGGGTTGAAGGGCTTGCCCAGGTAATCGTCGGCGCCTACTTCCAGGCCCACGATGCGGTCCACGTCCTCGCCCTTGGCGGTGAGCATGATGATGGGGGTGCGGTCATTGGCGGCGCGCAGGCGGCGGCAGATCGACAAGCCGTCTTCGCCGGGCATCATCAGGTCCAGCACGATGATGTCTACGGTTTCGCGCAGCAGCAGGCGATTGAGCGCCTTGCCGTCTTCAGCGACCATGACTTCAAATCCTTCCTGGGTCAGGTAGCGGCGCAGCAGATCGCAGATGCGGGCATCGTCATCTACCACCAAAACTTTGTCGGTACGGTTGGGTGTAGTGGGCATATTTGATCTCGGGTCCAATTTGTAACAGAGCCGATTCTGACCACGTTGAGCGCCGAAGTTCGCGTTTTTCCCTTGGGTTTGACCAACTGTTACAAGTTTTGCCCAATCGTCAACACCGTCTGACACCGCGTGGCGACTTGCGCCTACACACTGTCCGATCAGGGGCTGGCAAGCGTGCTGGAAATGGCTTCAGCGTGCGGCGTCAGACCGATTTTTGAGAAAGTGAATTCATGAAGAATGCTATTCGTTTGGTAGCTGCCAGCGCTTTGCTGATGAGCGCTGGGGCCGTTTTTTCTCAACAAGCCGCACCGGTGGCTGCCGTGGCCGCAGAGCCGCGCAATGTGGTGCAACTGTCGGCCGCTGGCATGGTGCAGGTCGAGCAGGACATGCTGACCATCACCCTCATGGCGAACAAAGAAGCCCCCACGCTGGCTGCCGCCCAGACCCAGCTCAAGCAGGCCCTGGATGAAGCCCTGGCGCAAGCCAAGGCCGGCGCGCAGCCGGGGCAGATGGATGTGTTCACCGGCACGTTCAGCCTGTACCCCCGCTACGGTAAAGACCAGAAGGTGCTGGGCTGGCAAGGCCGGGCAGAGCTGCGGCTGGAAGGGCGCGACTTTGGGCGCATTACCGGCATGGCGGGCAAGATCCAGTCGATGGCGGTGAGCGATGTGTCGTTTGGCCTGTCGCGCGAGGCGCGGGCCAAGGCCGAGGGCGAGGCGCAGTCGCAGGCGATTGAGCAGTTCAAGACCCGTGCGGCAGAGCTGTCGAAAGCGTTTGGCTTTGCCAGCTACGGCCTGCGCGAGGTGAGCGTGTCGGGTCAAGGCCAGGGGGTGACGCTGATGGGCGCCATGGTGGCCCGCGAAAAGATGGCGTCGTTCGCATCCGACGCACCCGTGCCCGTGCAGCCGGGGCGTGAGCAGGTGAGCATCAGCGTCTCTGGCACGGTGCAGATGCTCTGAGCGCTGGCGGGTGGGCTGGCCCCGGGCCTCAGCCTTGTGCTGCGCGCAGTGCCTCGTCCACCTCGGCCTGGGTGGTGGGGCGCACCACACGGGCCACTTCCTGCCCGTTTTTCAAAACCACCAGCGTGGGCCAGAGCTTGACCTTGTAGCTGCGACCCAGCCGCTGGCCGGGACCGTCTTCCACCTTGATGTGGGCGGTTTCCTGGCTTTTCAATGCGTGTTCGATGAACGGCTGGGCGCGCAGGCAATGGGGACACCAGGGCGTGCCAAATTCCAGCACCGTGGTGCCGGGCAGGGCGTCCACCGCGTCGCGTGTGGGCGGCTGGGGCAGGTGGGTAGCGGCGTAGGGCATGGGGGTCTTTCTCAAGGCAAAGGCTAAAAGCGCTTTGTACCGCCGCTGGGTGCCGCAGGCCCGTCAGACAGGGACGCAAACTGCCAGTAGCTTGTGAGCGTGTTGCCTGTGCTGGTTTCGGGCTTCAGATCACCCCTTCAAACACCATCACATCCACCGGATCGCCCACAGCCACGTTGCCCTGGTGGTGGTGCAGCACGATGAGCCCATTGGCCTGCACCATGGAGCTGAGCACGCCCGAGCCCTGGTTGCCCGTGGTGCGCACCTGCAGGTTGCCGTCCGGCCCGGTGGTGACGGTGCCGCGCTGGTATTCGGTGCGGCCCGGCTTTTTGCGGATGGCTTCGGTGCTGGTGGCGCGCAGCAGCGGCGGCGCTGTGCGCGTGCTGCCCATCATGCGCAGCAGTGCGGGGCGCACATAGGCCAAAAAGGTCACCATCACCGCCACCGGGTTGCCCGGCAGGCCAAACAGCACCGCACCGCCTGTGCTGGTGTTGATATCATTTTGATAGCTGCCTGCGCTTGCTGGTTGTGCGCTGGGGGCTGTTTTGGCTTGAAGGCCTGTGGCGGCAATACGCCCCACGGCCATGGGGCGGCCGGGGCGCATGGCAATGCGCCAGAAGGCCACGTCGCCCAGCTTTTTCATCATGGCGCGGGTGTGGTCGGCCTCGCCCACGCTCACGCCGCCGCTTGTGATGATGGCGTCTGCGCGCTGCGCGGCTTCGGTGAAGGCGGCTTCCAGCAGGGCGGGGTCATCGCGCACCACGCCCATGTCGATCACTTCCACGCCCAGGCGGGTGAGCAGGCCAAACACCGTGTAGCGGTTGCTGTCGTACACGGCGCCTTCGCGCGGGGGCTCGCCCAGGCTCAGGATTTCGTCGCCAGTCGAAAAATACGCCACACGCAGCCGCCGCGACACAGTCACGGTTTTCAGCCCCAGGCTGGCCACCAAACCCAGTGCCGCCGGGGTAAGCAGTTCGCCACGGGCCAGCGCCACGCCGCCTTCCATCAAGTCTTCGCCCTTGAAGCGGCGGTTGTCGCCCAGGCGCAGCACATCGGGGGCGATGGTGATCTGGTCGCCCTGCGCGGTGGTGAATTCTTGCGGCACCACGGTGTCCAGCCCGGCGGGCATGATGGCGCCGGTCATGATCTTCACGCACTCACCTGCGTTCACTGTGCCCGTCCACGCCTTGCCCGCCAGGGCCGTGCCCACGCTGCGCAGGGTGAGGGGCTGGCCGGGCGCCAGCTGGCTGCCGGCGAAGGCATAGCCGTCCATGGCCGAGTTGTCGTGTGGCGGCACGCTGATGGGGGAAATCACATCCTGCGCCAGCACACGGCCCAGGGCTTCAAAAATGCCCACTTCTTCCGTGCCTGCCACGGGCTGCACCAGCTGGTGCAAAAACGCGTTGACCTGGTCGGCGTGCAAGGCTTGGGGATCGTAGCCCTGCAGTTCGGCAGCAATTTGGGCGATGGTTTTCATGTTGGTTCGGTCAATTCAGGAAGGCAAGGCGCACGCATGGCGCCGCCGGGGCGCTGCGGCTCAGGGGGCGGTGCGCTCCAGCGCCTGCAGTTCGGCCAGCGTGTTGGCGTTGAAAAAGGCTTTGGGGTCATCGCCCGGTGTGTCAAACGGCACGGTCACGCAGCGGTGCTGGGCGGTCCAGGCGTCAATTTTGCGACCGCCCGCCTGGGTGAAGCGCACCAGGCTTTCGAGCAGGTCTACGCGCAGCAGGCAAAACACCGGCTGGGGTCGCACGCTGATATGGCCCGTGCCGTCGTCTTCGGGGGCGGCGGCCATGGCAATGTCGGCCTGTTGTTCATCGGCCGCCTGGGCCAGGCGGCTGGCCAGGTCCAGCGGAAAAAGCGGGGTGTCGCACGGCACGGTGAGCAGCCAGGGCGTTTCGCAGTGTTCCAGCCCGGTCAGAAAGCCGGCCAGAGGGCCTGCGTAGTCGTTGTTCGCGTCGGGCCACACCGGTGCGCCAAACGATTCGTAGGCGGCCAGGTTGCGGTTGGCGTTGATGAGCGAAACCCCCACCTGCATCTGCAGCCGCATCAGCGTGTGCAGCGCCAGCGGCAGGCCGCGAAAGGTTTGCAGCCCCTTGTCCACCCCGCCCATGCGGGTGCCGCGCCCGCCGGCCAGGACGAGTCCGGTGATGTCTAGCGTGTCAATCATCAAGAGGCCTTTGAAAAGAGAAAGAAGCGAGCCCTCGATTGTGCAGGCTGCTTTGCAGACCCAAGGCGCCGAGGGTCTACAGCCCGCGCAGCCGCCTAGCCGCCGATGTAGCTCATCTCCACGCGGCGCGCGCCCTGGGAGTTGTCTGCGGGCAAGGTGCTGCGCAGTTCGGAATAGCGGTCAGTGCGCTGCTGCCAGATGGGCGCGATGGCTGCGGCAATGTCTGCGTCACTGGCACCGCCGCGCAGCAGCGAGCGCAGGTCGTAGCCTTGCGAGGCGAACAGGCACAGGTACAGCTTGCCCTCGGTGGAGAGGCGGGCACGGTTGCAGTCGTGGCAGAAAGCCTGCGTCACGCTGCTGATGACGCCCACTTCACCCAGGGCTGGGTCGTGCTGGCCGCTGGCGTCGGCATAGCCCCAGCGCTCGGCGGTTTCGCCGGGGCTGCTGGGCTCCAGCGGCACCAGGGGCAGTTCAGCGCGCAGGCGCTCGATCAATTGGGCCGAGGGCAGCACTTCGTCCATGCGCCAGCCGTTGGTGGCGCCTACGTCCATGTATTCAATGAAGCGCAGCGTGGTGCCCGTGCCGCGAAAGTGGCGCGCCATGGGCAGAATTTCGTGGTCGTTGGTGCCGCGCTTGACCACCATGTTCACCTTGATGTGCGACAGCCCAGCCGCGTGCGCGGCCTCGATGCCCGCCAGCACGTCGGCCACCGGAAAGTCCACATCGTTCATGCGGCGAAACACCGCATCGTCCAGTCCGTCCAGGCTCACGGTCACGCGGTTCAGCCCGGCTTCTTTGAGCGAGCGCGCCTTGCGCGCCAGCAGCGAGCCGTTGGTGGTGAGGGTCAGGTCCGGCGCCTTGCCATCCACCGTGCGCAGCTGCGCCAGTTGGGCAATCAGCTCTTCGATATTCTTGCGCAGCAGGGGTTCGCCGCCTGTGAGGCGAATCTTGCGCACCCCGTGCGCCAGGAACAGCGAGGCCAGCCGTGTGATTTCTTCAAAGCTCAGCAGCGCGCTGTGCGGCAGGTACGGGTAGTCCTTGTCGAACACTTCCTTGGGCATGCAGTAGTTGCAGCGGAAGTTGCAGCGGTCGGTCACGCTGATGCGCAGATCACGCAGGGGGCGCCCCCGGGTGTCCACCAGCAAGCCAGTTGCTGGAGAAGGGTGCAGAGGTACCTGGGCCACCAGGTCGGCGTGGCGCTGGTCCACCAGGGGAATGACACGTTCAGCCATGGGCGGGATTGTGCCCCAAGGCCTTCACTGGACGGGGTACCCGCACTGGATTGTCTTGATCCGCATCAATGGATTGGCGGTTGGCGGCGTGCGGATCTTCGCTGCTGCGCGCTGGCATTGCATTGATCTGTCGCAAGGGGCTTGTTTGACATTGTCATGACAATTCTCTGCATTTCGGGAAACATTCTTTCACCCTGATTGCATAGAAAGCGCTACTGCCATGACCTGTCGTAATCAACCCGTCGTTTCCTGTTCCCACCAACGTCGGCGCATGGTGCAGTGGGTGGCTGCCGGGGTGGTTCTGCCCACCTGGGCCGCCACGGCGCAAGCGCAAATGGCGCTTTCTGCGGCCATCAACGTGTCGGGCTCGTTCCGCGCGCTGTCGCAGCGCATGGCCAAGGCCTATTGCCAGCAGCACCTGCAGGTGATGCCCCTGGCGGCGCTGGATGTGCTGGCCAAGGTGCGCAAGCAGGCACAGGCCGGCGCTGCCGACTTGGCCAAGGGCTCCACGGCGGGCGCCTGGCCCGCAGATTTGAGCCGCCAGCTTGAAGAGGTGCAAAAGCAGTACACCGTGCTCAACACCCTGACGGCGACTGCGCCTTCCAAGGCCTCGGCCGCCGCCGTGGCCGAGCAGGCCGACCGCATGATGACCGCTGCCCAGACGGCAACTGAATCGCTGGAGAAACTGGCCCGCGCCCCCAGCGCCAAGCTGGTGGGCATGGCCGGGCGCCAGCGCATGCTGTCGCAGCGCATGGCCAAGCAGTACTTTTTGCTGGCAGCGGGTGTGGACCCCAAGGCGTCGCAGACCCAGATGAACGCCGACGCTGCAGAGTTCAAGCAGGCTCTGCAGGCGCTGGCGGCAGCGCCGGTGTCCACCCCCGCCATTCGCACCGAGCTGGAACTGGGGCAGGCCCAGTGGCTGTTTTTTGAAGCCGCCATGCGTCGCCACCCCGACACCAAGGGCATGGAAGCCGTGGCCACCACCAGCGAACGGCTGCTGGAGGTGATGGACCGGCTCACTTCCCTGTACGACGCAGCCCTGCGCGAAGTGCTGGGCTGAAGCCACACAAGGCGCCAGCTCTGCCCCGGGCAGATCAAACGCAGCGGGCGCCGTCCACCTCAATGCACACGCCGCTGATGAAGGCGGCTTCGTCGCTGGCGAGGTAGAGCGCGGCGTTGGCCACATCCTGAGCGGTGGAAAAGCGTCCCAGCGGGATGGTGGCCAGGAACTTGGCGCGGCGGGCATCGTCCACCGGGCCACCCGCAAACTCGGCCGCCAGGCCGGTGTCGGGGTTGAACACCGGGTTCAGACAGTTCACGCGGATGTTGTCAGGCCCCAGCTCCGCCGCCATCGACTTACTGGTGGTGATGACCGCACCCTTGGAGCCGTTGTACCAGGTGAGGCCGGGGCGGGGCCGCAGCCCGGCGGTGGAGGCAATGTTGATGATGCTGCCCCCACCCGCACGGCGCAGCGCAGGCACGGCGTGGATGGCGCTGAGGTAGATGCTCTTGACGTTGATGGCGTACACCTTGTCGAACTCGTCTTCGCTCACCTCCAGCATGGGGCGGTTGCGGTGCGTCCAGCCTGCGTTGTTCACCACCACATCGAGCTTGCCAAACAGGCGCTCGGCCTCGGCCACCATGGCTTGCACCTGGGCAGACTGCGTCACGTCTGCCTGGAAGAACGCTGCCGTGCCGCCTGCGGCGGTGATCTCTGCCACCACACGCTGGCCGCCTGTGGTGTTGATGTCATTGACCAGCACCTGGGCACCTTCTTGCGCCAGACGTTTGGCAATGCCTTCGCCAATGCCGTTGCCGGCGCCGGTGACGATGATGGATTTGTTTTGTACGCGCATGGCTGTCTCCTTTGTGTTTGCTCTGTTTTTGATAGCTGATTGCGCTTGATGGATAAGCGCTAGAAGCTCTTTTTGCCTGTGGGGTTGTGTGGGGTGGAAGGCTGCGTATTGGCCTCGCCACGCCCGTAGAACTGCGGAAAGTACTCTTTCACTCCGTTGCCTTCAAAGTCCCAGCCCGTGCATTGACCCAGGTGGCGGGGCGGGGTGTCCGGGTCGCCGCCACCAAAGGCGGCGGGCAAGGTCTGGAAGGCAGCGGTGGCCATGTTGAACAGCAGCTCGCGCAGGTGGGTGCAACTGGCCACCCCGCCCATGTGCTGCGCAATGGCCTGGCGCCAGCCGCGCGCCATGCAGGCGCCCACCATGCCCTGCAGAGCGGGGCGCGCCTGTGGGCAGTCTTGCAGCGGGTGGGCGTCCATGGCGGCTTCAATGGCGTGCACCACCAGCTTGCGGTCAATCGTCACGCGCAGCCACATGTGGTGGATGGGGTCCCCCGCCAGCCGAACGCCCTGGTGGCGAAACGAAGGCATGTCGTGTGCCTTGCTGTCGTGCAATTCGGCTTCCATGTCCCACAGGCCGTCTTCACGTTCGTAGCCTTGGTAGGTGACGCGGCGGATATGGCTGGTTTTACGAGGGACGGGAGCTGACAGGCGCATGGGAAAGAAGCGAGCGAAGAGCAGGAGGACAGGGGAATCGGGCGGCTTTAGCCGTGCTTGATGGCCACGGTTTTCAGGGTGGTGAACCCATACAGCGCCTCAAACCCCTTCTCGCGCCCGTAGCCGCTGGATTTGACGCCGCCAAACGGCAGCTCCACACCGCCGCCCGCGCCGTAGTTGTTGATGAACACCTGGCCGCTGTGCACACGCTTGGCCATGCGGAACTGACGCGCGCCGTCGCGCGTCCAGATGCCTGCCACCAGGCCGAACTGCGTGGCGTTGGCCAGCTCGACCGCGTGGTCTTCGTCCTGAAAGGCCATGGCCGAGAGCACGGGGCCAAACACTTCTTCCTGTGCCAGGCGGTGGCCCACAGGCACATCGCGCAGCAGGGTGGGGGCCTGGTAGAAGCCGCCTTCGGGCGCCTCGTCCACCACCACGCCTTGCGCCACCATGGGGATGCCCGCCACTTGCGCGTCTGACAAAAAGTCCCAAACGCGTTGCTGCTGGCTTTGGCGAATCAGGGGGCCCACGTCCAGGTCCATGGCGGCAGGGCCTACGCGCAGCTTTTCAAAGGCGTTGCCCAGGCGCTCCAGCACGGGCTCGTAGATGAGCGAGTCGATCAGCACGCGCGAGCCTGCCGAACAGGTCTGCCCGGCGTTTTGCACGATGGCGTTGAGCACCACGGGCACGGCGGCGTCCAGGTCGGCATCGGCAAAGATGATCTGGGGGCTCTTGCCGCCCAGCTCCAGCGTCACGGGGCAGTGGCGCTCTGCCGCCACCTGCTGAATGATCGTGCCCACCTTGGGGCTGCCGGTGAAGCTGATGTGGTCAATGCCAGGGTGGCGTGCCAGCGCATCGCCCACCTCGTGCCCGTAGCCGGTGACGATGTTGATGGCACCGGGCGGAAAGCCCACCTCGGCCGCCAGTTGCGCCACGCGGATCAGCGACAGGCAGGCATCTTCGGCCGGTTTCACAACGCACACATTGCCTGCCGCCAGCGCGCCGCCCACGCTGCGGCCAAAGATCTGCATGGGGTAGTTCCACGGGATGATGTGGCCGGTGACGCCGTGCGGCTCGCGCCAGGTGAGCACGCTGTAGCCGTCCATGTAGGGAATGGTTTCGCCGTGCAGTTTGTCGCAGGCCCCGGCATAGAACTCGAAGTAGCGCGCCAGCGCCACGGCATCGGCCCGGGCCTGTTTGGTGGGTTTGCCGCAGTCGCGCTGCTCCAGCGCTGTCAGCTCGTCGGCATGCTCCAGCACCTTGGCCGACAGTTTTTGCAGCAGCCGGCCCCGGTCTACAGGTGCCATGCGCTGCCACACCGCCTGGTAGCACTGGCGCGCCGCATGCACGGCGGCGTCGATGTCGTCCGCGTTGCTGCGCTGGATTTCGTCAAAAGGCTGGCCGTCAGAAGGGTCGATCACCGCAAGCGTGCGGCCAGACGAAGACGGGACGGAGGCGTTGGCGATGTAGTTCAGTTGCATGGTGACATTCTGCATAGAAATCGAATGCGTGCTTACTATTTAACCGAAATGGGCCGTAGCGGCTGTACTGCAAGCGACAGCAGCTCTCTTTTTGATAGCGCTGGTGGCTCGCCTCAGGCGTAGGTGCGGCGCAGCCCGGCCAGGTCCATGATTTCGACCTCGCCGCGCTGCACGCGCACCAGCTGGCGGGCTTCCAGGTCTTTGAGGATCTGGTTGGTGGTCTGGCGCGAGATCGACAGCATTTGCGACAGCTGCTCTTGCGACAGTGCAATCACCCGGCGGGTGAGGCCATCGGCGTTCCATTGGCCGTAGCCCTCGGCCATCATCACCAGCCGGCGGGCCAGTCGCTGGGGGGCTGGCAGCAGGGCGGCGTCTTCCAGGGCGATGAAGGCGGTGCGCAGCTTGTCGGTCACTAGCAGCGCCAGGGCGTGCCAGTGCTCGGGGTGGCCGCGCAGCCATTCCTGCAGCGGTTCGTTGGGTACATGCAGCAGCGTGCAGGGCTCGGCCGCCACGGCGTCGTGGCTGCGCACATTGCCATCAAACACCGAAATTTCGCCAAACCACTGCGGGGGCTCCAGGCGGGTGAGCAGCGCAGAGCGTGCGTCGTCAGACCGCCCGCCCGTGCCCGACACGGTGAGTGCGCCACGCAGCACGGCATACAGCCCGCAGGGCGGGTCGCCGCGCAAGAACAGGGACTGGCCCACGGTGAGTTGCCGGATGCGGCCCATGCGCAGCAGCGCCGCCGCAAATTCAGGAGGCAACTGGGCGAACCAGCGCCCCGATTGGAGCGCGATGAGGTGGGCGGAGACTTCGGTCGTCATGCAGTCAGAGATCAGGGTCGGCAGGGCAAAAGGGCAAGCGCGGCAAGAGTCTGCGCCGGGAGGGGATGCTCAGGCGGCGCAGACGTGCTGTTGGCCAAGAAGCAGCAAGGGATGCTTTGCTGTGGGCATGGGCGCTGGGTGGCGCGTGGAGAAAGGCAGGGACCGGGCAGGGTAGGCAATCACAAAAAGGGGCGGCTTGGGCGCGAAAAAAGGGGCAGAAACAGGGACTACAAGGGCTGCGGGCAGCGATAAAGCGCCAGTCCCGCACCGTCACAGGGGCGCTGTTGCCGCCTCTGTTTTTGTCGGCTGCACGACAGACGTTAACGCCTTTGGCGAGAGACATTGAATCCTGCTCAAAACAACGACTGGAGACACCCATGAAAACCCTGATCGATCACCTGGCGCAATACGCCGCCTACCACCGCGATCCGCGCAACATCCACACCCATTTTGTTGGCGTGCCCATGATCATGTTTGCCGTGGTGGTGCTGCTTTCACGCCCGGTGTGGTGGCTGGGCATGGTGCCGGTGAGCCCGGCGCTGGCCTGCGCCGTGGCGGCTGGCATTTTCTACCTGCGGCTGGATGTGCGGCTGGGGCTGGTGATGTCGGCCCTGCTCGCCGCCATGCTGGCGGGGGCGGCTGCCATGGCGCCCCTGGGCACCACCGCCTGGCTGGCCTGGGGGCTGGGGCTGTTTGCCGTGGGTTGGGTGATTCAGTTCGTGGGCCACTATTACGAGGGCCGCAAGCCCGCCTTTGTGGACGATGTGATGGGTTTGCTGGTTGGGCCCCTTTTTGTGGTGGCCGAATGGGGCTTTGCGCTGGGTTTGCGCGCAGAAGTGCAGCACGCAGTGGAACAGCGCAGCGGCCCAGTGCGCAGGCGTGACCTGCGTCAGACGGCCTGAGGGTGAAGAGGGATGTTGATAAAAATGGCCTCCAGCGCTTTCCTGTCAAGCGCGGGTAGCTATGAAATCAATAGCGAAAATGCCCTGAAGCGCGAGGGCTGCGCTGCGGCGTGAACCGCCTGGTTCAGCCGGTTTCACCCACTGGTGTGAAGCGGTGGCGGTTGTGCTCCAGCCACTGGGCCGACAGGTTGCTGGCCTGTTGGTTGGGGTGAAAGTCGCGCCGCCGGTAGGCCCACCATGGCCGCCAGATGTGACGCACCAGCCCTGTGGGGCCGAACAGGGTGTGCCAGGCACTGGCGGCGAACGACCAGCTCGGTCATGGCGTGTCTCCTTCTTCTTTTGTGCGCTTTCCTTGCATGGTGAAGGTGAGTGAGAAGGGCGTCAATCAATCATTGCGCAAGGCCCCGCCCCAGCCGTGGTTGGCGTCATGGCGCGGGGCTGGGCCTGATTACCCCGCGTGGAACTTGACCACCAGCGGCACGATGAGCAGCGCCACGATGTTGATGATCTTGATCAGCGGGTTGATGGCGGGGCCGGCGGTGTCTTTGTAGGGGTCACCCACGGTGTCGCCCGTCACGGCGGCTTTGTGCGCTTCAGATCCCTTGCCGCCGTGATTGCCGTCTTCGATGTACTTCTTGGCGTTGTCCCAGGCGCCGCCACCCGTGCACATCGAAATCGCCACGAACAAGCCGGTGACGATGGTGCCCATCAGCAAACCGCCCAGCGCCTTGGGGCCCAGCAGCAGGCCCACCACAATGGGCACCACCACAGGCAGCAGGCTGGGGATCACCATCTCTTTGATGGCGGCAGTGGTCAGCATGTCTACGGCCTTGCCGTACTCGGGCTTGCCGGTGCCGTCCATGATGCCGGGGATGGTGTTGAACTGGCGGCGCACCTCCACCACCACGGCGCCCGCTGCGCGGCCCACGGCCTCCATCGCCATGGCACCAAACAGGTAAGGAATCAGCCCGCCGATGAACAGGCCAATGATGACCAGCGGGTCAGACAGGTCGAACGTGATGGCCCGGCCGTAGCTTTCGAGCTTGTGGGTGTAGTCCGCAAACAGCACCAGCGCAGCCAGTCCTGCCGAGCCAATGGCGTAGCCCTTGGTCACGGCCTTGGTGGTGTTGCCCACGGCGTCCAGCGGGTCGGTGATGTCGCGCACGCTGCTGGGCAGCTCGGCCATCTCGGCAATGCCCCCGGCGTTGTCGGTGATGGGGCCATAGGCATCTAGCGCCACCACAATGCCCGCCATGCTGAGCATGGACATGGCGGCCACCGCAATGCCGTACAGGCCCGCGAGCTGGTAGGCCGACAGGATGGCCAGGCACACAAAGATCACTGGCCAGGCGGTGGAGCGCATGGAAACGCCCAGGCCCGCAATGATGTTGGTGCCATGGCCCGTGGTGGATGCCTGTGCGATGTGGCGCACGGGGGAATATTGCGTGCCGGTATAGAACTCGGTGATCCACACCAGCGCGGCCGTCAGCACCAGCCCGGTGGCGCAGGCGCCAAACAGCTTCATCTGGCTGCCGCTGGCGGTGATGGCGTTGTCCGGAATGATCCACAGCGTGACGAAGTAGAACGCGATGAGCGACAACACGCCGGCGATGGCCAGGCCCTTGTACAGCGCGGGCATCACGTTCTTCATACCGGGGGATGCCTTCACAAAGAAGCAGCCAATGATGGACGCGATGATGGACACCGCCCCCAGGGCTAAGGGGTACACCACGGCGTTGACCGGGGCGGCGCCCACCATCAGTGCACCCAGCACCATGGTGGCAATCAGCGTCACCGCATAGGTCTCGAACAGGTCGGCCGCCATGCCGGCGCAGTCGCCCACGTTGTCGCCCACGTTGTCGGCAATCACCGCGGGGTTGCGGGGGTCGTCTTCAGGAATGCCCGCCTCGACCTTGCCCACCAGGTCGGCGCCCACGTCGGCACCCTTGGTGAAGATGCCGCCGCCCAGGCGCGCGAAGATGGAGATCAGCGACGAGCCGAACGCAAAGCCGATCAGCGGGTTGAGCAGCGTGGCCAGCTTGGCGGTGGGTGTGAGGTTGCCATTGCCGGCCAGAAACCAGTAAAACGCCGTGACACCGAGCAGCCCCAGCCCCACCACCAGCATGCCGGTGATGGCGCCGCCGCGAAACGCCACATCCAGCGCCGGGCCAATGCCCTGCGTAGCTGCCTGCGCTGTACGCACGTTGGCGCGCACCGAGACATTCATGCCGATGAAGCCGCAGGCACCCGAGAGCACGGCCCCCACCACAAAGCCGACGGCCGTCGTCCCGTCAAGGAAAACGCCAATCAGCACCGCCAGCACCACGCCCACGAGGGCAATGGTCTTGTACTGGCGCGCCAGGTAGGCTGCCGCGCCCGCCTGGATGGCTGCCGCAATTTCTTGCATGCGCGCGTTCCCGGGGTCTTTGCCAAGGATCCAGCCCCGCGCCCAGATGCCGTAGGCCACGGCGACCAGTCCGCAGACCAGGGCCAATAAAAGGGGAGGGGTCATTGCTGTGCTGTCAGCCATTCAGTGCTCCTTCAAATGCGGTTGCACGGTTGGAAACACGACGCATCGGTGGTGCTTCCGCTGCGTTGCTTCCTCGGGCCCCAGGGCGGGGCCGATTGGCCAACGGTCTCAATTTACAACCAAACCCCCTGTTGCAAGCGGGCAGAAAGGGGCATGCCTCTAAAATCAGGGTTAATCCCGACGCTCAATGGAACGCCATGCTTCGCGGGTTACTGTTGCAAACCACTATTTTCAAAAACATGTCCCTCAACAACGTCACCCCTGGCAAGAACATCCCCGAGACATTCAACGTGGTCATCGAAATCCCGATGAACTCTGACCCCATCAAGTACGAAGTGGACAAGGAGTCGGGCGCGATTTTTGTGGATCGTTTCATGACCACCGCGATGCACTACCCCACCAACTACGGTTATGTGCCCCAGACCCTGTCGGGCGACGGCGACCCGGTGGATGTGCTGGTGATCACGCCTTTCCCCCTGCACCCCGGCGTGGTGGTGACCTGCCGCCCCCTGGGTATTTTGATGATGGAAGATGAAGCTGGCGTGGACGGCAAGGTCATTGCCGTGCCCACCTCCAAGATCCTGCCCATGTACGACCACTGGAAGACCATCGATGACTTGAACGCCATGCGCCGCAACGCCATCGCCCACTTCTTCGAGCACTACAAGGACCTGGAAAAGGGCAAGTGGGTCAAGGTGATTGGCTGGGAAGGCATTGATTCCGCCAAGAAGGAAGTGATGGACGGCGTGGCCAACTACCAAAAGAGCCAGGCCTGATTTGAGTCAACTGCGGCAACCGCCGCTGCGCTCACACTGCAAAAGCACCTGGGTATTTGCCCAGGTGCTTTTTTGTTGCCCGGCGCTGTGTCGGGCGGCCATTCGCCAGGGGCTTTGGCGGTCTGTAGGCTGAACTGGTGGCACGGAATACATAAGCCAATTTATCAATTAGGTTGTATCTATCAAATTTAGCGGACATATTAGGTTGTGCACTGCAGCATTAGCGGTGGAGGTCCTGTCGCTAGGTAGTCAAGTGCCGGTTTGAGCAGGCAGCACGCTGGCAGCGGTTGTGATCACAGAGCAGGTCACCTGCCATGGCGAGTGTTTGAGTGGCGAGTCAACTTTCGGAGTCATCAATGAGCGATTCTTCCCAGCAACTGCCTCGGCACGCCCAGGGTTCCATGCACATCATGGGAGACCGCGTGATGTTGGCTGCCATCGTGATCAGCGCGATCACGTCAGTGGCCTTGGGCTTCAATTTCGTGGAATCAGGCCTGGCCTGGGGCGTGTCGGCCGTCTTGATGGTGGTGGCGGTCATTGCGTATGCCAGCGCTGCAGGCGCATTGGCTTCCCGTCTGGTGTTGGCCTTTGTGCAGTCGGCCTTCGTGGCGCTGCACATTCAGCTCGCGCAGGGGCAGACCGAGCTGCACTTTGGTGTTTTTGTGACGCTGGCATTGCTGCTGGTGTACCTGGACTGGCGTCCCATCGTGTTGTCAGCCCTGGTCTTCGCGGTGCACCATGTGCTGTTCGACCGTTTGCAGGCCGCAGGTTTTGGCGTGTACTGCCTGACCGAGGCCAGCTTCGTGCGCACGCTCAGCCATGCGGTGTATGTGGTGATCCAGACCTCGCTGGAGGTGTTGATGGCTGTGAGCCTGGGGCGAACCGCCCGCGCGGGGCAGGAGCTGCGGAATCTCGTGGCCGCGGTCGATAGCGGAGACAGCATCACCTTGCATGGAGCCCGAGCCGTCCATGTCAGCACGCAGGCAAGCCAGGCCTTGCAAAGCACCCTGCTGCGCATGGAAGCTGCTGTGGTGGCTGTGCGCCAGAACTCGGAAAGCGTGGCCTCGGCCTCGGCCCAGATTGCCTCAGGCAACAACGACCTGAGCGCACGCACAGAACAACAAGCCAGCGCCCTGGAAGAAACCGCTGCGTCGATGGAAGAACTCGGCTCCACCGTGCGGCAAAACGCAGACAACGCCCGCACCGCCAACCAGCTGGCCATGAACGCATCTACCGTCGCCGCCCAGGGCGGTGAAGTTGTGGCCGAAGTGGTGGAGACCATGAAAGGTATCAACGCCAGCAGCGCCAAGATTGCCGACATCATCAGCGTGATCGACGGCATTGCGTTCCAGACCAACATCCTGGCGCTGAACGCTGCCGTGGAAGCCGCCAGAGCCGGCGAACAAGGGCGAGGCTTTGCCGTGGTGGCCGGTGAAGTGCGCAGCCTGGCCCAGCGCAGCGCCGAAGCCGCCAAGGAAATCAAGAGCCTCATCACCGCCAGCGTAGAGCGGGTGGAACAAGGCAGCGCGCTGGTAGACAAAGCTGGGGCCACCATGACCGAAGTCGTCACCGCCATTCGGCGCGTGACAGACATCATGGGAGAGATCAGCGCGGCCAGCAGCGAGCAAAGCGCAGGCGTAGGGCAGGTGGGAGAGGCCGTCACGCAGATGGACCAGGCCACGCAGCAGAATGCGGCTTTGGTCGAAGAGATGGCGGCGGCAGCGGCCAGCCTGAACACCCAGGCGGGGGAATTGGTCCACGCTGTGGCGGTTTTCCAGCTCGATGCAAACGCCCTTGCTGCCCGGGTTTCAGTGCCCGCTGCGAAGGTAGCCACTGCCGCCCCCCAGGGTGCACTGAACCGGGCGCGCGCAGTTGCAAAGCCTGCTTCTGCGCCTCGGGCAGCGGCGCCCCGAGCACTGCCTGTAGCCAAAGCACCCACAGCGCCTGCTACGCCCAAGGCCAACGACGACGATTGGGAAAGCTTCTAAGCATCTTCTCGATGGCCTTCCAGCGAAGGCCGCTGCCAAGCCAAAGCACGCTGTAACCCAGCGTGCTTTTTTTATCAGCGCACCTCAACACTCAGCGACTGCCTTTGCATCCATCCATGTCACGCATTGGTGAACCGTGGTTTGCGAGGCTTACACAGGCGCATGGCCGCGCCTGTCAACACAGTGAAATGCGAAGCGCTATTTGTTACCGAACTGATGCGTTGCTTGCCCGCCACATCCTCTTGTTTGATGGACGAACTCAATGTGAACAAGTTTTAATTTGATATTTATGATTGTTATGATATAAATATGGTGGATAATGTGTGTTGACTTGTGTCGAAGCGCTGCGTCAAATGCAAGTGAGGCCCGACCGCCCGGCAGTGTTGTGGCGCAGGTCTCACGTCCATCGCCTTGGCAATCCTGAGGTGGGTGATGGGCTGTAGTGGGAGTTCGACGAGGTTGGCAGTACGCTTGTGCCACTTTGGTGCGCAGGCGCTTTTTAAGAGAAATACGATGAACCAATTCAAGATCGGTACCCGTTTGGGCTTGGCTTTTGGGCTTGTTCTTTTGATCACCGCCGTGATTGCCGCAGTAGGCTTTTGGCGTCTGTCCATGCTCAAGGAAGCCACCACTCGCATCTCGACTGTGGAGATTGAGCGCAACCAGCTGGCCATGGAGTGGAAAGCCGGGATTGATTTGAACTGGACCCGCGCCTCCGCAGCGCTCAAGGCTACCGATGAGACCTACATTGCCGCACTGGGGGCCGACATGTCGGCCACCACCAAAGAGGTGAGCGAGAAGCAGAAAAAACTCGAAACCTTGATTGACAGCGACAAGGGTAAAGAACTGCTGGCCAAAGTAGCCACCGCCCGCAAAACCTATGTGGATGCCCGTGCCAAGTTGCTCGAGCGCAAAAAGGCCGGTGAAGATGTGTTCGCCCTGGTAGACAGCGATCTCCGCCCCATGGCCCAGAACTACATCCAGGCGCTTGAAAATGTCACCAAGTACACCTACGAGGAGTCGGTTGCATTTGAAAAGTCGGTATTGAGCTCTGCGGAGACCAGTCAGTGGGTGCTGGCGATCGGGGCTGGTGCCTCGTTGGTATTGGGTTTGCTGTTTGCGGTGTGGGCCACACGTTCCATCACCACCCCCGTGCAGCGTGCGGTGGAGGCTGCTGAAGAAATTAGCAAGGGCAATCTGGCGCTTCGCATTGAGGCCCAGGGCAAGGATGAAGCGGCCCGCCTGCTGCGTGCGTTGTCGGAAATGCAGGAAAGTCTCTCGCGCATCGTGGGCCATGTGCGTGAAGGCTCACAAAGCGTAGCGGTGGCCTCGTCTGAAATCGCTTCGGGCAACAACGACCTGAGCGCCCGGACGGAGCAACAAGCCAGCGCCCTGCAGCAAACGGCTGCGTCCATGGAGCAGCTCAACTCGACCGTGCGCCAGAACGCGGACAACGCCCGCCAGGCCAACCAGCTGGCGATGAGCGCCTCTACTGTGGCGGTGCAAGGTGGCGAAGTCGTGGGCCAAGTGGTGGAGACCATGAAGGGCATCAACGACAGCTCGCGCAAGATCTCCGACATCATTGGCGTGATCGACGGTATTGCCTTTCAGACCAACATCCTGGCACTGAACGCTGCCGTGGAAGCCGCCCGCGCAGGCGAGCAAGGCCGTGGCTTTGCGGTGGTGGCCAGCGAGGTGCGCAGCCTGGCTGGTCGCTCGGCCGAGGCCGCCAAGCAGATCAAGACCTTGATCAACGACAGCGTGGAGCGCGTAGAGCACGGTACGTCGCTGGTAGACCAAGCCGGCACCACCATGACGGAAGTGGTGGGTGCGATCAAGCGCGTGACGGACCTCGTGGGTGAGATCAGCGCTGCCAGCAATGAACAAAGCCAGGGCGTCAGCCAGGTGAGTGAAGCGGTGACCCAAATGGACCAGGTTACTCAACAAAATGCGGCCCTGGTGGAAGAAATGGCCGCAGCGGCCAGCAGCCTGAACAATCAGGCCCAGGACCTGGTCGACACCGTGGCGTTCTTCAAGCTGGCCGCAGGCGAGGAGCGTGTGGCTCGCATGCAAGCTCCGCGCATGGGCTCTGCGCCCGCATCTGCTTCGGCCCGATTCGCTGCGGCGCCCGCTGCCGCGCTGGGCCGTTCTTCCGCTGCATCGGAAGGCCCCGCTTTGGGCATTAATCTGGACAACGCCATTCAAGCGCACGCCAATTGGCGGGCCAAGTTGCGCACGGCCGTGGCTCAGAAAGAAACTCTGGATGCCGATACCGTTTCGCGTGACGATTGCTGCGAGCTGGGCAAGTGGCTGCACGGCGCAGGTAGCTCGCAGTACGGCGGCAAACCGTCGTTTGTGCAGTTGCTGGAGTCGCACCGACAGTTCCACCAAGAAGCTGGCAAGGTGGCGCGCCTGATCAACCAGGGCGCTTATTCGGAAGCCGAGAAGCAGTTGGAGAGCAACACCGGTTTCTCCAATGCCTCGCAAAAAGTGGGTGCTGCGGTGATCCAGCTGGCCAAGGAACTGAAGGTAAAAATGGCAGGTGCCGCCAATTCCAAGAAGGCAGCAGCTACGCCTGCGCGGCAAGTGGCCTACAGTGCCCCTGCCAAGTCCAAAGCGCCTGCGGCATCCGATGATGGAGACTGGGAGTCGTTTTAAAGCTGCACAGACCGTTGGCTGCAGCCTGCACACGGGCGGTGCAGTGAAGCGGCCCGCCCATTGACCTGAAAGGCCGGTGCGTTGCACCGGCTTTTTTCTTGGGGTCAGGGCGGGTTTTGAGTTTTGCGAAAAGGCGCGCGTTCGTGCAGCGACTGCAGGTAGGCGTCCACCCCTTCGCCCTCGCGTTCCAAAAAGCGTTCCACCGCATCGGCAAAAGCGGGGTGCGCCAGCCAATGGGCGCTGCTGGTCTGCACAGGCAGCAAAGCCCGCGCCATTTTGTGTTCGCCCTGGGCGCCGCCTTCAAAGCGGTGCACGCCATGCTCAATGCACCATTGCAAAGGCTGGTAGTAGCAGGCCTCAAAGTGCAGGCAGTCCACGCGTTCCAGCGCCCCCCAATAGCGCCCATAGGCGATGATTTCAGTGTCTTTTTGGCCTGTAGCGCTTGCGGGGCAAGCGCTGATAGCTATCAAACTGCTAGCTACCAAAAGGAGGCCCCCCGGCTCTGCCGGGGAGGCAGTAGAAGTTTGAC
>NZ_JAEFCH010000089.1:0-1118 GCF_016406015.1 Acidovorax sp. IB03
TGGAGCTGGCACTGCCTGGGCAGCACAATGAACCCATCAGCTCCAGCGCGCTGAGCCAGGCGCGCCAACGGCTGGGCAGTGAGCCCCTGCAATGGCTGTTTCGCCACACTGCTGCCCATTGGGCGCACCAGCAGGCCGCTCGCCACCGCTGGCAAGGCTTGGCGCTGTACGCATTGGATGGCGTGGTCTGGCGTACCCCCGACACACAAGACAACCGCCAGCACTTTGGTTGCCAGCGCAACCACGCAGACCACCAAAGTCCCTTCCCCCTGGTGCGCATGGCCTGCTTGCTCGATGCCAGAGCTCGTTTATTGGTAGATGCCAGCCTGGATGCCTACGACACCAGTGAGTACGCATTGGCTGAACGCTTGTGGCCGAAGTTGCCGCCTGACTCGCTGGTGATTGTGGACAAAGGGTTTTACTCGGCAAGTCTGCTGTGGCCGCTGCAACACCGCCAGGGACGTCACTGGCTGATCCCTGCGCGTGCCGGACTCAGGGGCGAGGTGGTGCAAACGCATGGCCCTGGCGATGTGAGCTTGCGCATGAAGGTCTCGCCCCAAGCTCGCAAGAAAGACCCCGGCTTGCCGCTCACGTGGGAGGTGCGCGCCATCACCCGTGAACTCGATGGCAAACCCAGAACCTTGTTCACGTCCCTGATGGATCCGGCACGCTACAAGGCCGAGGAGGTGTTCGCGCTGTACCACGAACGCTGGGAGATTGAGCTGGCCTATGGAGAGATGAAGACGGACATGCTGGGCCAGGCGATGACGTTGCGCAGCCAGCAACCCGATGGGGTCAAGCAAGAGCTGTGGGCAACCTTGTTGATGTACAACCTGATCCGCTTGGAGATCACGCGCATCGCAGACGAGGCCAAAGTGCAGCCCTGTCGCATCAGCTTCATCACGGCGCTGCGCTACATCGTGGATGAGTGGCTGTGGAGTTCAGGATCACACACCCCTGGGGCCATCCCGGCCAAGCTTGCGGCCATGAGAAAGAACATCCGCCGCTTCGTGCTGCCGCCTCGCAGATCCCACAGGCGGTATCCGCGTGAGGTTCGTATGACCAAGACCCAGTATCCCGTCAAAAAAATGCCGCTCAGACTTAACTGAGCGGCATTG
>NZ_JAEFCH010000090.1:0-1117 GCF_016406015.1 Acidovorax sp. IB03
GGCGGATTCAAGTCCAAGTGCAACATTTATTGTTGTTGCTCAGTGCACAGACTCAGGCAGCTGGCTCAAGCGATGCAGATGCTGGGCATAGACCTCCAAGGGCGTGCTGTAACCCAGGGTCATCCTGGGCCGCCCGTTGAGTTCATCGGCCACCGCATCAAGCTGCTCCTGGGTGTAGCCACTGAGGTCCGTACCCTTGGGGAAGTACTGGCGCAGCAGCCCATTGGTGTTCTCGTTGCTGCCCCGCTGCCAAGGGCTGTAGGGGTCACAGAAGTACACCTTCATGCCTGTGTTCTGGGTAAGTCTGGCGTGCTCGGCCATCTCGCGGCCTCGGTCGTAGGTCAGGCTCTGGCGCATCGGGCTGGCAACGCCATTGAGCTTGTCGCTGAATGCCTGCAGCACATGCGCGGCTGTCGCTGGATTGGGATGGGGTAGCTTGACCAGCAATACCAGGCGCGTGGTGCGCTCGACCAGGGTGCCAATGGCGCTGGCGTTGTTCGCCCCCTTGATGAGGTCGCCCTCCCAGTGGCCTGGAAGCCGACGGTCCTCTATTTCCGGTGGGCGCACATGGATGCTCAGCAAGTCCTGGATTTCCCCACGCCGGTCCTTGCCTTTGGAGCGGGGCCAGCGCTTGGCGTGGGCCATGCGCAGACAGGACACCAGCTCCTTTTTGAGTTCGCCCCGGGGGTGGGCATAGATGCAGGTGTAAATGCTCTCGTGTGACACTCGCTGGCGCCTGTCGTGGGGATGAAGTTTCTTCAGTTGCCCGGCAATTTGCTGGGGCGACCAATGCTGGCGTAGATACTCGCACACCTGCTTGAACAAGACGCCTGAGCGCAGTAGTTTGGGCTGGGGGCGGCTATGGATGCGGCGAATACGGCAGCGCTGCTGGGCAAAGCGGCTGACGTAGCCTTTGCCTCCTGCATTGCGCAGGATCTCGCGGCTGATGGTGCTGGGGCTGCGGCCTAGAGCGCGGGCAATGGCCCGCAGGCTTTGCTTTTGCTGCAGGCCCAGCGCTATGGCGTGGCGCTCCGATTCTGTGATCTGCTCGTAGGTTCTTTTGCTCATGGAGGCCTCTATTCTGAAGGGGGTGTTGCACTTCAGATTTGAGGTCGCC